>NZ_JBVJND010000004.1:146219-385668 GCF_055583825.1 Streptomyces sp. NPDC104367
ATAACCGCCCACATTCGGGTTGACAGGCCCCAAAATAACTTCGTGTCCGCAAACACCCCGCTGGGCGGGGGGGGGGGGGGGCCCCCCGGGGGGGGGGGGGGGGCCCCCCCCCCCCCCCCGGCCCCCGGACGCCCATGTGACGCAGGGCCCACGGTGTGGGCCCACAGCAATCCATCCCCACAGCACGGAGTCAGGAAGATGACAAAACGCGCCTCGGACGTGTCCGGGAGCCCGCCCAGGCGACACGGCACCTACACCCTCGCGCCGTTGGTGCTCATCGCGGCCAATGTCGTGCTCTTCGCACTGTTCTTCGTGTGGCCGGCGGTGATCGGGCTCGTCTACTCCTTCACGAACTACACGGGAGTGGGGGCGTTCCAGTTCGTCGGACTGGACAACTACCAGAACCTGTTCGGCGACTCCACCTTCTACGACGCGCTGGCCCGGACGCTGCTCTACACCGTGCTCGTCGTGCCGCTGAACTTCGTGCTCTCGCTGCTCATCGCCAACCTGTTGGTGAGCAACCAGGCCAAGGGCAAGTCGGTCGCCCGGGTCATCTTCTTCGTGCCGTGGCTCATCTCGCCCATCGTCGTGGGTGTGCTGTGGCGGTGGCTGTTCGGCGAGAACTTCGGCCTGATCAACTACGTCATCGAGAAGCTCGGCGGCCACGAGATCGCGTGGCAGTCGAACGCGGACCTCTCGCTGGGCGTCGTGGTCATGGCCGGCGCCTGGTGGGGCACGGCCTTCTCGATGCTGCTGTTCATAGCCGCGATCAAGAACGTGCCCACCTCGTACTACGAGGCCGCCTCGCTCGACGGCGCGGGCCCCTGGCGCCAGTTCGTCAGCATCACGCTGCCGAGCATCGCGCCCACCTCGTTCATCGTCATCCTCCTCAACACGATCAACGCGATGAAGGAGTACCCGCTCTTCCTCTCGCTCAACAGCGGTGGACCGGGAACGTCGAACAACCTGCTCGTCCAGTACATCTACCAGACCGGCTTCAACCGGGGCCAGATCGGCTACGCGAGCGCCGCGTCGTTCGTGCTCATGATCATCCTGATGGCCGTCGCGATCATCCAGCTGATCGTCAACCGGCGGATGGAGAACCGATGACAACCACAGACACGCCGCGTCCGGCCGACGCCGGCTCCGCACCGGCCGTCTCCAAGAAGCCGTCCCGCCGCGGGAGCGGGGAGCTTCGGCGCGCGGTGCCCGCGACGACACTGCTGTGGGTCCTGGCGGTCCTCTACGGACTGCCGGTCCTCTGGTTCGTCCTCAGCTCCTTCAAGCCGGCCGGGGACCTGTTCTCCCTTCCGCTGACCGTGTTCCCGCACCACCCCACCCTGTCGGGCTACTCGGAGGCGTGGCGCAGCGCCAACTTCTCCCAGTACTTCATCAACACGGCCCTCGTGTGCGTGATCACGACGATCCTCACGGTGGGAGTCAGCTGCTGCACCGGCTACGCGCTGGCCAAGTACGACAACAAGTGGCTCAAGGCCTTCTTCCTCTGCATCCTGGCCACCACGATGCTGCCGTCCGAGGTCATGCTCGCCCCCGAGTTCCTGGTGGTCCGCAACCTGGGCCTCTACAACTCGTTCGCCGGCATCATCCTGCCGGCCGTGCTCACCGCGACCGGATGCTTCATGTTCCGCCAGTTCTTCCTGACGGTCCCCGACGAACTCGTCGAGGCCGCCCGGATCGACGGCGCGCGTGAACTGTCGATCTTCCTGCGGATCATGGTGCCGATCTCCCGGCCCATCATGCTGACGCTCGCCATCCTGTCCTTCCAGTGGCGCTGGAACGACTACATCTGGCCGCTGCTGATGCTGAACGACCCCAGCAAGTTCACCGTGCAGATCGGCATCCAGAGCCTCGTCGGCGCGCAGAACATCAACTGGTCGGTACTGCTCGGCGGATCGGTCATCTCCATGATCCCGCTGATCGCCGTCTTCCTGGTGTTCCAGCGTTACGTCATGAACGCCGACATCAACGCCGGACTGAAGGACTGACCTTGCCCACCCAGCTCGACCACGAGTTCGTCCGCGCGGCGGCGGCCGCCGCCGACCGGTCGGCCGCCCCGCTGGCGGCCGGACCCGACCAGGAACCCACCGGTGTCACACACCGCGCCCTGGCGCACCGGGTGAAGACTCTGGTCGCGGCGTACCGGTCCCCGGACTCGGCACTGCACGGCAGCGAACGTGCCGTCGCCGCGGCCACGGCCCACCTCCGCGCCCTGCGGGCCGCGCAGACCGCCACCGGCCTCTTCGCCGGCGGCGACAACGTGCAGTCACCGCCGGACTCCGCGTTCACCGTGAACGACGTGTGCGACGCCCACGTCCTCGCCGCCGGCGCGGGGCCGGAACTGCGCGACGTCACCGCCGCGCTCGCCGAGATCGCCGGCGCCGCCACCGGGAGCCTGCTGACCGGTGGCGTGCACACGCCGAACCACCGCTGGGAGCTCAGCGCCGCGCTGGCCCGGCTGCACCGGTCGTTCCCGGACGGCCGGCTGCTCGACCGGGTGGCCCAGTGGCTCGCCGAGGGCGTCGACATCGACGCGGAGGGCCTGTACTCGGAGCGGAGCGCCAACTACGCGGTCCACGTCTCCAACCCCTCGCTGCTGCTGCTCGCCGACGTCCTCGGCCGCACCGACCTCGCGGACGCCGTCGAACGCAACCTCGCCGCGACCCTGGAGCTCATCCTGCCGGACGGCACGGTGGAGACCGTCCACTCGCGACGGCAGGACCAGGGCCACCCGTTCCCGCTGGCGCCCTACCTGCGGCACTACCGGCTGCTCGCGATCCGCACCGGCCGGGGCGACTTCAGCCGGGCGGCACGGCTGGCGGCCGCCGGCGGCATCGACGACCCCGACCTGCTCGCCGAGACCCTCCTCACCCCGGACCTGTGCCGCACACTGCCCGCACCGGCCCCGGAGACACTGCCCCGCGCCGGGTACCTCGGCACCGCGGGCCTGGCCTCCCGCGCCTCGGCCCGCGCGCACACGGTGGTCTACGGCGGCTCCGACGTGCCCGAGCACCGCCGCATCCGCTCCGGCCTCGCCTGCGACCCCACCTTCCTGCGCCTGTTCGCCGGCGACGCCGTCCTCGACGCGGTCCGCCTCTCCCGGGGCTTCTTCGACCTCGGCCCGTTCCGCGCGGCCGGCCTGCGGCGGCTCGCCGACGACCGGTACCTGCTCACCGAGACCCTCACGGCCGCCTACTACCAGCCGCTCCCGCCGGAGCACCATCGCGAGGACGGCGCCTACCGGCTGGCGGACGAGGGCCGCTTCTCGGCCTCGATGGCCTTCCAGGACCGGCCCCGGGACGAGGTCTCGCACACCACCCGTGTCGAGGTGGACCTGCGGGAGGACGGCGCCGACCTGCGGATCGACATCAGCGGACCCCGGGTGCCCTGGGCGCTCGAACTGACCTTCCGGCCGGGCGGCGTGCCGGAGGGCGCCGTGCCGACGGGCGACGGACGCTGGTGCCTGCCGGCCGGCCCGATGACCTACCGGGCCGGTGACGACGGGATCCGGGTCGAGACCGTCGTCGAGGCGGGCGAACCGCTCGCCGGACCGGAGCGGGGCGAGGTACTGCGCTACGACCCGGGGCAGGACCACACCGTGGTGGGCGGCACCGACGCGACGACGGGCAACCGTGTCTACATCGGCGGGCAGGGCCCGCAGAGACTGACCGTCGCACTGCGCGCCGTCCGGCCCGCACCCGTCCGCTGACCCCGACGACCCCCACCACGGCCACCTCCGGCACGAAGGGCTGACCTCCTCCGATGCACCTGCCGCGCCAGCTCGGCCCGCTGCACGACCTGCCGTCCACCCCCGAGGCCTACGACGCGGTCCTCGCCGACGTCACCGCCCAGGCCCTGGCCCGCCTCACCCCCGAGGGAAACCTCGAACACCCCGACGCCGACGACGACATCGGCGACACCTCGCTCGGCGTCACCTCCCTGCTCGCCCTCGCCTGGCAGCGCGGGAGGGACCCGAGGCTGCCCGAGGCGGTCCACCGCAGCATCGCCTTCCACCTGCGCGAGCGCGTCCACACCGAGGACAACCCGGGCTATCCCAACCTCCGGATCCGCGGCTCCGGGTTCCCCCACGCCCGTTACGTGCTCGCGCCGGGCGCGCACCCGATCGGCGACTGGCCCAGCACCGTGTGGGCGCTGCTCCAGGCGGTGAACCTCCTCGACCTGGCCGACGGTCTCGTCGCCGACGACCAGCGCCCGGCACTGACCGAGCTGGGCCGCGGCTACTGGCGCTGGCTGACCGAGGCCACCTTCTTCAACCCGCAGGAGGCCGGCAACCAGGCGATCGGCTGCGTGGTCGGCGGGCTGATGCTGGCCCGCCACCTCCCCGCCGAGGAGGCGGAGCGGGTCCGCGAGCGGGCGCTCGGCCTGTACACCGACCGCATCCGCGCCCACCGCGTCCTCGACCGGGGCGCCCTGCTGCCCCCGGAGCACGGCGGCGCCTACGACAACAACTACGGCCCGATCTCCCTCTCCTTCCTCGCCCAGGCCCACCGGGTCAGCGGCGCCGCGATGTTCGCCGAGGACGGCGAGGCGCTCGCCCGGTACATCGACGCCCGCCTGCCGAACGGCGGCTACGACAACGGCGGCCCCCGCTACAGCGAACAGCACTCCGGCTTCGAGTCCGTCCTCGGCCTGCGCTACTTCGGCGCCCGGATCGGCGCCGACCTCGGCCGCTACCGCGGCGACACCCGCTGGGGCCGGTACGCCGTCAGGTCCGACGGCGGTGTCGACGGGCACTTCGCCTGGATGCTGGTCTGGCAGATCCAGGACACCACCCCCTGGCACCGCGCCCCGTCCACCGCCGAGGCCCGCCACCAGCTCCGCGCCGGCACCGTCTCGGTGGCCTTCGACAGCCGGATGACCCCGGCGCTGGTCGAGGCGGGCGGCACCTACTACCTCCCGGCCGCGGTCGGCCGGCAGCACGGCTTCGGGCCCGTCCTGGACGGCTTCGTGCACTGCCGGCCGATGGGCGAGGTCCGGGTCCGGGACGTCCGCGCCGGCGGACTGCGGGCCAAGCTGGTCGGCAAGCCCGTCGTGGGCCGCGACCAGGTACTGCGCCGGGTGCGCTCGCTGTACGTCACGGACGGCACCCGCCTGTGGGTGACGGTCGCCCTCGAACACCTCGACGGGTCGCCGTACCTGCTGGCCGGGCTGCCCTACGCGGCCGACGACGGGGACCGGGTGCGCCGGGTCGCCGAGGGCGAGATCGTCTCGGCGGGCCCGCTGCGCCTCACCCACCCCGCCCGGCAGGACGCCGACCACTTCGACGCGCGCGCCGAACTCACCCAGGAACAGGCCGCGTTCGCCCTCGCCGACGACCCGCGCGGATACGGCGACCCGGACCGGGGCTGGAGCCGTCTGGTCGCCTCGACGGCGTACGAGGCAGGGCCGGTGCCGGACGCGCCTCGGCACCTGCGGGTGTTCGCCGTGCGGTACGGACCCGGCGGTGACTTCACCCCGTCGTTCGAGGGCGATCTGACCGTGCGCACCGAGGCGTTCACGGCCGTCGTCGGACCCGACGACCCGGCCGGCGTCCCCGGCCTCACCCTCACCGCCGGGTAGGCTCCGGCCGGTTCAGCGGCTGCCCGCGTCGTACGGCGCGGGCAGCGCCGTCCGCGGAACCACCAGGTCCGCCCGGTCCCGGGTGGCCGCGACCAGGTCGGCGTTGAGCTGGTCGGTGCCCGCGACCCAGGCCACGGCCGCCGCGTGCGGCTTGCCGAACTCCTCGTGCCGGGCCACCAGCCGCCGTATCCGCTCGGTCTCGTCGATCTCGCAGAACCACACCTCGTCCAGGGCCGGCCGCACCCGCGCCCACGGGCCGTCCGTGAGCAGCAGGTAGTTGCCCTCCGTCACCACCAGCCGGGCCGAGGGCGGCACCGGGACCGCGCCCGCGAGCGGCTGCTCCAGCACCCGCTCGAAGCCCGGCGCGTACACCACCTCGGCGGTGTCCTCGCGCAGCCTGCGCAGCAGCGCCGCGTACCCGCCCGCGTCGAAGGTCGCCGGCGCGCCCTTGCGGTCCCTCAGGCCGAGCCGCTCCAGCTCGGCGTCGGCCAGGTGGAAGCCGTCCATCGGCACCTGCGCGGCCCACGGCTCGCCGGTGCCGTTCAGCTCCCGCACCAGATGCTCGGCCAGGGTCGTCTTGCCGGCGCCGGGGCTGCCCGCCACACCGAGGAGCACGCGCGGCCCGCGGGCGGCGAGGGAGCGGGCGCGGTCGAGGAGATCGTCGAAAGTCAGCGGCACGGGGAAAGTCTGACACCGCGTGGCCGCGCTAGGTCAGCCCGCTCCACAGCAGCCCGACCAGGTCGCCCGTCGCGTCCACCGCGAAGAGGGCCGGCACCGCGCCCAGGGCGAGGACGGCCGCTGCGGCGGACCACAGCTGCGGGGGCGGGGTGGTCTGCAGGGCCGCGATCCGCCGGGTGACCGCCCGGTCGGTGAAGTTCAGTCCGCACGCAGGGCGGACGCGGCCCGCGCACAGCGCCGCCCGGGCCAGCGCGCGTGCGGTGGCGCCCCGGTCCCCGACGTCGGCCGCCGCCTGCTCGTCCGCCCAGCGCTCGACCAGGAAGGCCACCGCCGAACGGACCGGGCCGAGCAGCGGGTTGGCGGCGGCCGCGAGCGTCGCCGCCGTCACCACCCGGCCGTGCCGGTGCGCCAGGTGCGCCCGCTCGTGCGCCAGCAGCACCCGGCGCTCCGGCGGCGCCAGCGCGCCCAGCATCGCCGAGGTGACCAGGATCCGGCCCGGCCGCCCCGGGATCGCGAACGCCCGCGGCACCTCGGAGGCGGCCACCACCAGCTCGGTGTCCCGGGGCTGCCCCTCGCACAGCTTCCGCAGCGCCCGCCGGGTACGGCGCTCGGCGCGCACCGCCCGCTGCACCCGCCAGACCACCACGGCCAGCGCGACACACGCGGCCACGCCGATCACCTCGGGCACCGGGTCGGCCAGCCGCCGGCCGTCCTCCCGGGCCTCGCGGACCACCGGCGGCGCGTCGCCCAGCAGGGCGGTGGTCAGCAGGACGAGGGACCAGGTGGTCGCGGCGGCGGTCAGCACGGCGGCGGACGTCAGCACCCGCGCGGCCAGCGCCGGTGCGACGCGCCGCCCGATCACCGGACTGACCACCGGCAGCAACAGGGAGACCAGCAGCGGGGTGTAGACGTCGAACCTCATGCGCCGCCCCCGGCGAACAGCTTCCGCAGCGCCCGCTCCTCCTCCGGGCTGAGCCCGGACACGAACTGCTGGAGCGCCGCGATCGGGTCCGGGCCCCGGTCCAGGGCCTCGTGCATGGCCTCGGCGGTCAGCTCGGCCGCGTTCTTCGCCGGCCGGTACGCGCCGCGCCGCCCGTCCGCGTCCCGGAGCACCAGCCCCTTGTCGTACAGCCGCTTCAGGATGGTGTGCACCGTGTTGTACGCCAGGCCGCCGCCGATGTCGGACTGGATCTCGGCCGGGGTCAGCGGCCGTTCGGTGGCCCAGAGCGCCGCCAGGACCTCGCTCTCCAGCTCTCCGGCGCTGCGCCGCTCCGCCCTGCCGCGGGACCCTGTGCCAGCCATGGCACAACCTTACAGCGCGTAGTGCCGCCGCCCGCATGGACGTACCGGTGCTGCGAACCCCCACCCGACCAGGCTATTTTGACCATGTTTGTGGTTGATCGCCGCCCGGGGCCGCATCGGCCTGTAAGGTGGTTGACCCTACAGGCTGTAGGGCGCGAAGGGGGTGGGCAGAGGGTGGACGCACTCGACGGCCGCACACACGAACACCCTTCTGTACGGTGCCGGACCGCCGGTCCACTCATGACCGCCCCGCCCGGCGTCCCGGCCGCCCCCGGCCGCACCCGCGTCTACTGGCGGACCGGCGTCTGCCTCGCCCTCCTGCTGTGCGCGCTCTACCTGGTCCGGCGGCACTGGCCGACCGTGGAGCACGGAGCGGTCCGGCTCGCCGGCGCCGACCGGGGATGGCTGCTCGTGGCGGCCACCGCCGCGGTCGGGACCTGGGTCTCCTCCGCACTCGCCCAGCAGGGCGCGGTCGCCCGCCGGCTGCCCGGCCGGCGCCTGGTCGCCGCGCAGTTCGCCGCCTCGGCCGCCAACCACCTGCTGCCCGCAGGACTCGGCGCGGGCGCGGTGAACCTCAGGTTCCTGATGCGCTGCGGGCTCCCGCCCGGCCGCGGCGCGTCGGCCCTCGCGGTCAAGGCCGGCGCCGGCGCCGCGGTCCGGCTCGTCCTCATCGCCGCACTCGTGCCCGCCTGCCCCGGCCTGCTGCGCATCCCGCGGGTGTCCCCGGCCGCCGTCCTCGGCGCCGCCGCCGCGGCCGTCCTCCTCGCGCTGCTGCTCCGGAACCGGCTGTGGCCGCGCTGCCGGGGAGCGGTGGCCGCCGTCGTGGCCGACATCCGGGCCGTGCACGCCCGCCCGGCCCGCGCGGCCGCGCTGTGGGGCGGCTCGCTGGCCTTCGCCACGCTGCACGCGATGGTCCTCGTCGCCGTCACCCGTGCCGTCGAACTCCCCCTGCCTCCGGCCCGGGTGGCGCTGCTCTACCTCGCCGCCAGCGGCGCCGCCGCGCTGCTGCCCACCCCGGGCGGCCTCGGCTCGCTCGACGCGGCCCTCGCCCTCGCCCTCACCGCCTCCGGCGTCCCGGGCGCCGCGGCCGCCTCCGCCGTGCTCGGCTACCGGCTGCTGACCGTGTGGCTGCCGCTGCTCCCGGGCCTGCTGGTGCTCGGGCTGCTGGTGCGGCGCCGGGCGCTGTGACCCGCGGGGCGTTTCCCGGCGGCCCGCATCAGGTAGGAGTCGGACGGCGCGGGCCGGCCACCGGAGGCCCGCACGGGAGGGGAGCGGCATGGCAGCGAACGGCAACGACACCGCCGGCCGGCTCGGGGCGGAGTTCTTCACGCCCGGTACCTCGTCCTTCGCGCGGTTCCTCGCCGGCCACCGGCCCGCACTGCTGCCCACCCGCAGCCCGCTGCCCGACGGCACGGCCGCCGCGCCGGACGCCTTCCCGCACGGCACCACCGTCCTCGCCCTCGCCTACCGCGACGGGGTGCTGATCGCCGGGGACCGGCGGGCCACCATGGGCAACCTGATCGCCCGGCGCGACCTGGAGAAGGTCCACCCCGCCGACGACCACACGGCCGTCGCCTTCGCCGGCACCGTCGGGCTCGCCCTCGACATGGTCAGGCTCTACCAGGTCGAACTCACCCACTTCGAGAAGATCGAGGGCGTCGCGATGACCCTCGACGGCAAGGCCCGCCGGCTCGCCGGAATGATCCGCGAGAACCTCGGCCAGGCCATGCAGGGCCTCGCCGTCGTCCCGCTGCTCGCGGGCTACGACACCAGGGCGCCCAAGGGCCGGCGCGGCCGCATCTTCGGCTTCGACGTGGTCGGCGGGCTCTACGAGAAGCGCGCGTTCCACGCCGAGGGAAGCGGCTCGCCCTATGCCGGCGGCGCGCTGAAGAAGCTGTACCGCCCCGGCCTCGGCCGCCGGGACGCCGCCCGCACCGCGCTCCAGGCGCTCCACGACGCGGCCGACGACGACTCGGCCACCGGCGGCCCCGACCTCAACCGCCGTATCTTCCCGCAGGTCTCGGTCGTCACGGAGGCCGGCTTCGAACGGCTGCCGGAGTCCGAGACGGAGGAGCTGGCCCGGGAGACGGTCGACCAGCGCCGCGCCCGCCCGGACGGACCGGCCGCCGCGCCCTGAGTCACCGCGCGCGCCGCCCGCCCTCCGGTACGCCGTCCCGGGCGCCGGGGTCCGGACCCCACCTGGCCGCCACGCTCACCCAGGCCAGGAGCCAGCCGGCCGCGAACAGCCAGCCGCCGAGCACGTCACTGGCCCAGTGCACGCCGAGGAACACCCGGGTGAGCCCGACGGCGAGCCCCCAGCAGACGGCGGCCGCCGCGAGCGACCGGCGGTTGTGCGGCGCCCGCAGGCACAGGGCGACGAGCAGCAGGCCCGCGGTCAGCGCGGCCGTGGTGCTGTGGCCGGAGGGGAACGACCAGCCGGACGCCTGCGCCTGCCAGTCGGCCTGCGGCGGCCGGGCGCGGGCGACCAGTTCCATCACGGCGTACCGCGCCGCCTGGCCCAGCGCGAGGCAGGCCGTGCCGAGCAGTGCGGCGACCGCCCGCTGCCGCCGGGTACGGCCGGTGAGCAGCCCGGCGAGCACGACCAGGGCGTACGGGACGGCCCCGGTGCCGGTCGCGGTGAGGCCCCGGGCGACGGCCACCGCCATGTCGGGGCGGTGGGCCAGGGACCAGGCCAGCAGCGTGCGGTCCACGGCGAGCGGGGCGCCGTGGCGGCCGGCCACGGCCAGGGCCAGCACCGTGAACGCCGCCCACGCGCCCAGCGCCGCGCTCCCCGCCGCCTCCGCGGTCTTCCTGCGGTCCATGACGTCGGAGCCGGCCCTTTCGGTGCGGTGCGCGGAACGCCGTCGGTCCGTACCCAGACGGTCTACTCGACTGTAGACGATCGAGGCCCCGCCGGCCCGGTCGGGCGCGCGGGTCCGTGTCCGTTCACGGCTTTTGCCGCACCATTGCCTGTTCATGACCGACCGACTACACGTGTGTAGTCATCATGGTCGACGGAAGTAAGGCATGCCTTCACTAAGTTCGAGCCGCAGGGCGGGGACGGGCCTGCCGGGGAGGGCAGCGACGGATGTGGGACGACGCGTTTCCGAGTTTCCTGATCGGGCTGAGGGAAGGCCTTGAGGCCGGCCTCATCGTCTCGATCCTGGTCGCCACCCTGGTCCGGGCCGGGGCCCGGCAACGGCTGCCGCAGGTGTGGACCGGAGTGCTGGCGGCGATCGCGCTGGCGATGAGCTTCGGCGCGGTGCTCACCTTCACCGCGGCCTCGCTCTCCGCCACGGCCCAGGAGGCCTTCGGCGGCACCCTCAGCGTGATCGCGGTCGCCTTCGTCACCGCGATGGTCTTCTGGATGCGCCGCTCGGCCCGCGGTCTGTCCGGCGAGATCAGGGAGAAGGTGACCGGGGCGCTGGCCATGGGCTCGGGCGTGCTGGTCCTGACGTCCTTCCTCGCGGTCGGCCGGGAAGGGCTGGAGACCGCGCTGTTCCTGTGGACGACGGCGCGTGCGGCCGGCGAGTCGGCGGGGCCGCTGGCCGGCGCCGGCATCGGGCTGGTCCTGGCGGCGGGCCTGTGCTGGGGGCTGTACCGCCGGGTCCTGAGGATCAACCTCACGCGGTTCTTCACCCGCACCGGCGCCGTCCTCGTCGTGATCGCGGCCGGCGTCCTCGGCTACGGCCTGCGCGACCTCCAGGAGGGCGGCGTCCTCCCCGGCGGCACCGCGTACGCCCTCGACCTCGGCGGCAGCGTCGACGCGGGCTCCTGGTACAGCACCCTCCTCCAGGGCGTCCTCAACATCACCCCCACGATGACCTGGCTCCAGACGACCGCCTACGTCACCTACCTGACGATCGTCATGACCCTCTTCGTCCGCGGAGTACGCACGCCGACCCCCGCCGGGACCACCACCGCAACCGCCCCTGCGACGCGGGCCGCACCGGAGACGGGCGTCCGGGAGCCCGCGCCGGAGGCCGACGCCGAGCCGCGCGACGGGCGGCCCGGATCGCAGTCCGCTCGCCGGTCACCCGACGGGGATCGCGGATCGGGGGCCGGCGCCGAGGCCGAGCCCGCGACGACCGGCGGGACCCCCGGGGCGCGGCCCGCGCCGGAGCCGTCCCGCGGGCAGGCCGGGCCGGAGGGCGCCGACGGCAGGTCCCGGAAGGGGCTGTGGGGGCGGCGGCCGGGATGGGTCGTGCCGGTGGCCGTGGTCGTGGTGCCCGTGGTGGCCGCGGGCGGCGTCGTCGCGTTCGCGCGGCCGAAGCCCGGCGGCGGTCAGACCGTGGCCGTGTCGCAGACCGAGTGCGGCAAGGGGTTCACCGCGCCGAAGACGGGCCGGCAGACCTTCAGGATGCGCAACACCGGCAGCAGGACCGCCGAGGTGTATCTGATCGACCCTGGCACCGACGCGGTCTACGGCGAGGTCGAGGGCCTCGCCCCCGGCACCACCCGCGACCTCGTCGCCACCGTCGCCGGCGGCACCTACGCCTGGCGCTGCGTGCCGTCCAGCGGCAAGGCCGTCACCTCCGGCCCGGTCACCGTCAGCGGCGGCGGAAGCGGCGCCAAGGCGGTCGTACCGGTCTCGGAGAAAGACCTCGCCGCGCCGCTGAAGACCTACCGCGCGTACGTCGACCGGGGGCTGGCCACCCTCGTCGCCCAGACCCGCGCCCTCGACACCGACATCGAGCGCGGCCACCTCGCCAAGGCCCGCACCGACTGGCTGACCGCCCACCTCACCTACTCCTCCCTCGGCGCCGCCTACGGCACCTTCGAGGACTTCGACCAGAAGATCAACGGCCGCGCCGACGGCCTCGCGGGCGGTGTGCACGACAAGGACTTCGCCGGGTTCCACCGGCTGGAGTACGGGCTGTGGCACGGGCAGCCGGCGGCCGTGCTGAAGGCCCCGGCACGGGCGCTCGCCGACGCGGCCGCCGGACTGCGCAGGGCGTTCCCGACCCAGGACTTCGACCCCGGCGACCTGCCGCTGCGGGCCCACGAGATCCTGGAGAACACCCTCCAGTTCGAGCTGACCGCCGACACCGACGAGGGCAGCGGCACCAACCTCGCCACCGCGAACGCCAACCTCGACGGCACCCGCGAGCTGCTCACCGTACTGAAGCCGCTGCTGACCACCCGCGCGCCCGAGCTGCTGCCGGCCGTCGACGCCGACATCGCCCGCCTGCAAAAGCTGCTCGACACCGAGCACCGGGACGGCACCTGGACCCCGGTCCGGAAGCTCGACGCGGCCACCCGGCAGCGGATCGACGGCGCCACCGGCCAACTGCTGGAGGACCTCTCCCCGGTGCCCGACCTCCTGGAGATCAGGAAGTCCGCCTGATGCACACCGCCGACCACCAGCACCCGTACGACGAAGGGAACCCTCCGATGTCCGCTGCCGACACCCCGTCCTGCCCCATGGGCGCGGGCCGCCGCTCCTTCGTGCGGACCGCGCTCGGCGCCGGTGCCGCGGGCGCGGTCCTGGCCGGCGGCGGGTTCGCGCTGGGCCGGTCCGGCGGCACCGCCGAAGCCGCCGCCGACGGCACCGGCAGGGTCCCGTTCCACGGCACCCACCAGGCCGGCATCCTCACCCCGGCCCCGGCCGCCGCCACCTTCGTCTCCCTCGACGTCGTCGCCGACACCCGGCGGGAACTCGCCGACCTGCTGAGGACGATCACCGCGCGGGCCCGCCTCCTCACCTTTGGCGGCACCCCCGAGGACCTCGGCGTCGGCGCGCCGCCCTCCGACAACGGCATCCTCGGCCCCACGGTCCCCTCCGACGCGCTGACCGTCACCGTCGGCGTCGGCGCCTCCCTCTTCGACGACCGCTACGGCCTCGCCCGGTCCAGGCCGGTCCGGCTGACGCCGATGCGGACCTTCCCGAACGACAACCTCGCCGCCGCCGAGTGCCACGGCGACCTCTCGCTCCAGATCTGCGCCGACAGCACCGACACCGTGCTGCACGCCCTGCGGGACATCGCCAAGCACACGCGCGGGGCCATGCAGATCAGATGGCGCGTCGACGGCTTCCAGAACGCCCCGCGCCCGACCGGCGCCCAGCGCAACCTGCTCGGTTTCAAGGACGGCATCGCCAACCCGGACGTGCACTCGGCCCGGGAGACCGACCGGCTGGTCTGGGTCGGCGCCGGACAGGGCGAGCCGGCCTGGACGGCGGGCGGCAGCTACCAGGTGATCCGGATCATCCGGATGCTCGTCGAGTTCTGGGACCGGGTCTCGCTCAGCGAGCAGGAGCTGATGTTCGGCCGCCGCAAGGACACCGGCGCCCCGCTGGACGGCACCGGGGAGACCGACGTCCCGAACTACGCCAAGGACCCGAAGGGCGACGCGATCCCGCTGGACGCCCACATCCGGCTCGCCAACCCGCGCACCCCGCGGACCGACGGCTCCCGCATCCTGCGCCGCGGCTACAACTACGACCGGGGCGTCGACGGGGTCGGCGACCTCGACATGGGGCTGGTCTTCTGCTGCTATCAGCAGGACGTCAAGCGCCAGTTCGAGGCCACCCAGACGCGGCTGATCGACGAGCCCCTCGTCGACTACATCTCACCGACCGGCGGCGGCTACTTCTTCGCCCTGCCCGGCGTGCGGAACGCGAAGGACTGGCTGGGCAGCGGCCTCCTGGGCGCCTGAGCGCCACGCGCGTCTTTACCCGTTCCTGGAACTCTCTTGGGAAAGGCCTGTCACCGGCTTTAGTGCGAATGATTTGCAAGTGCGGGAAGATGGCACAAGGCTGCCGACCGCAGCTGCCCATGCACGACCGAAGGATCCCACCTCCCGATGACGGCCGCCCCTGGTTCCGCTCCGTCCCTCCCCGCCCAGGCCGACGCCAAGCGATCGGCCTGGCACCGTGTCAGAGGCTCCATGACACGGCAGGAGTGGATCAGGGTCGGCGGGATGGCGGCCTTCGTGCTCGCCCTGCACGTCATCGGGTGGGGGACACTCGTCGGGATCATCGCGCCGCAGCACTTCACCGTCGGCACGGAGTCGTTCGGCATCGGCATCGGCGTCACCGCCTACACCCTCGGCATGCGGCACGCCTTCGACGCCGACCACATCGCGGCGATCGACAACACCACCCGCAAGCTGATGGGGGAGGGGCAGCGCCCGCTCTCGGTCGGCTTCTGGTTCTCGCTCGGCCACTCCAGCATCGTCTTCGGCCTGTCGCTGCTGCTCTCGTTCGGCATGAAGACGCTGGCCGGACCGGTCCGGGACGACGGCTCCCACCTGCACGAGGTCACCGGCCTGATCGGCACGACGGTCTCCGGGACCTTCCTCTACCTCATCGCCGGCATCAACCTCGTCATCCTGGCCGGCATCTGGAAGGTGTTCCGGCAGATGCGCTCCGGCGCCTACGACGAGGCGGCCCTGGAGACGCAGCTGAACAACCGCGGCTTCATGAACCGCTTCCTCGGCCGGGTCACCGGCTCGGTCAGCAAGCCCTGGCAGATGTACCCGCTCGGCCTGCTGTTCGGCCTCGGCTTCGACACCGCCACCGAGATCGCCCTGCTGGTCCTGGCCGGTTCCGGCGCGGCCTCCGGACTGCCCTGGTACGCGATCATGACCCTGCCGATCCTGTTCGCCGCGGGCATGTCGCTCCTCGACACCATCGACGGCTCGTTCATGAACTTCGCCTACGAGTGGGCGTTCTCCAAGCCGGTCCGCAAGGTCTACTACAACCTCACCGTCACCGGCCTGTCCGTGGCCGTCGCGCTCGTCATCGGCACCGTGGAACTCCTCGGCCTCCTCGCCGACAAGCTGGACCTGCACGGCGTCTTCTGGGACTGGGTGGCCGGCCTCGACCTCAACACCGTCGGCTTCGTCATCGTCGGCCTCTTCTTCGCCACCTGGGCGGTCGCCCTGCTGATCTGGAAGGCGGGCCGCATCGAGGAGAAGTGGACGACGGGCCTCGCCCCCCGCCCCGCGGAGCAGACCGAGGGCTGACGGGCCTCAGCCCCTGAGCCTGAGTCCCTGAGCCTGAGTCCCTGAGCCTCAGCCCCTGATCTTCAGGTCCGCCCGCCACTTGAGGATCTGCTTCTCCGGGTCGCCGGTGTACGACCACGGGGTGCGGGTGGCCCGGCGCCCCTGGAGCCGCAGCAGGTCGGCGGCGATGTCGGTGGCGCCCGCCTGGCAGGCCGCGTGCGTGAGGTGGTTCAGGTCCCGGACCTCACCGGGGGCGACCGGGACGTCGTCGCGCCGGACGATCCAGCGGTGCCAGGTGCGCCGTACGTCGCTGACCGCGCCGTCGTGCCTCCAGTGCTGGCCGTGACCGACCGGGGTCCGCCGCCCGCGCGCCCCCTCCAGGGTGTGGCGGAACTCCTCGACGCGGGCGTACTGCACCAGGACCGGCAGCGCGCAGCCCGGCGGGGCGACCCCGGCCGCGTCGCGGGCGAAGTCGTACATCAGTCCGTGCGAGCCGTGCCAGCGTGCCGAGTAGTAGTGGAGCACCTGGAGGTGGCCCTCCACGTGGTACGGGTCGCGCCGGTGCAGCTCGTCCCACCAGCGGGCGAGTTCCTGGCGGCGCACCCCGGCCGGGCAGAGCCGGGCCACCGAGATCAGGGAGACCCACGGGGTGGGGTCCTGCGGGTAGGCCTCCGCGGCCGCCAGGCAGGCCAGCACGGCGGCGTCGATCCTCGCCGGGTCGATCGGGGTGCCCCGGCCCGCGGAGACGGCCAGGGTGAAGGCCCGGGCCGTCTCGGTCGCCGCCCGGAGCACCAGTGCGTCGGCGCCGCGGGGCTCGGCGGCCAGCCAGGACTCCACCGTCGAACCGCCCGCGCAGTCCTGCGCCAGTCGGCGGACCCGGTGTCCCCGGGCCCGCCAGTCGGAGCCGGTGGCCCGCAGCAGTTCCCGCAGTCCCTGCCAGCGGCCGATGACGACGTCCTGGCGGGCGGAGGTCAGGCCGGTGTCCCCGCAGTCCGGGTCGAAGTCGGGGGCGAAGCGGTCTCGCGCCATCTGACCCGTCCCTCAGAAGTCGGTGGGGAGGCCTTCGTAAGCCCGGGCATGTGCGGTGGGCCGGCCGTCCGGGACGAAGTCGGCCGCGACGGTGCGGGCGGCGTCCAGCCGGGCGGGCCGGTAGTAGTCGCTGCCCCGTTTCCAGTACCAGAGCATCGGGACCAGGCCGACGGCGAGACCGCCGAGACCGATCGCGACCGCCGCGGGGGTCAGCTCGCCCAGCGACTCGACGAAGACCCAGAACATGAACAGGGCGCCGCACAGCGGCCACACCCCGCCGAGCAGGAAGTCGGCCGCGGACCTCAGCAGCATCCTGCGGTAGGCGACGACCACCGCGAGTCCGGCGAGACCGTAGTAGACGGCGATCTGCAGACCGATGGCCGAGATGGCGTCGGAGAGGATGTCGCCCACCGAGCCCAGCGCGTTGGAGGCGATGAACATCACCAGCGCCACCCCGCCGACCACCGCGATCGCCACGTGCGGTGTGTTCCAGGTGCGGTGCACCCGGCCCAGCGCGGCCGGCATCGTCCGGTCGCGGCCCATCGCGAAGAGCGAGCGGCTGACCTGGATGAGGGTCGTCTCCAGGGTGGCGATGGTGGACAGCATCACGGCGGCGACGAGCAGCTTGCCGCCCCAGCCCGGCCAGACCTCCTCGCCGAGGACGGCCGGTACGTTGGCGCCGTTCGCCGCGATCCGGTCCGAGGACAGGACCATGTTCACGGTGACGGTGAACACCTCGAACAGCGCGAAGACGACACCGACCCCGATCAGCCCCGCGATCCCGGGCGTACGGCGGGAGTCGCGGGTCTCCTCGCTGAGGTTGCCGGTCACGTCCCAGCCCCAGTAGGAGAAGGCGGCGACGAGGGCGCCCGAGGCGAAGCCGGAGACGCCGTGGAAGTGCGAGAAGCCCAGCCAGGACCAGTCGAAGGCGCGGGCGTTGCCGGTGTGGAAGAGGGCGAGCACCGCGAACAGCAGCAGGATCGCCAGCTCGACGCCGGACATCAGCAGCTGGGCGCGGACCGTGAGCCGGGCGCCGCCGAGCACCACCGCCAGCATGACCACGAACCAGGCGGCGCCGACCGCCGTCGACAGGGCGGTGTCGTCGGCGAGTCCCGGGTCGACCAGGGACAGCGTCATCGAGCCGGCCGGCAGTGACCCGGCCACCATGAAGATGGTCGCCGAGACCACCAGCGCCCAGCCGCTGACGAAGCCGAGGAAGGGGTGCAGGGTGCGGCCCACCCACGAGTAGCTCGCACCCGCGTTCACGTCGATCCGGCCCAGGTAGCTGAAGGCCAGCGCGATGCCCAGCATCGGTATCGCGCACCACAGCAGCGCCGCCGGACCGGCCAGGCCGACCGTCCCGACCAGCACCGCGGTGGTCGCGGCCAGTGAGTAGGCCGGTGCGCTGCCCGCGACGGCCATCACCACGGTGTCGAACGTGCCGAGGGCGTTCGCCTGCAGTCCTCTGCCCCTGCTGTTGCTCATGGTTGTGCTGCTTTCGGTCGTGCACGGCGGCGGCCGGCCGGAAGGAGGAAGGCATGGCGAAGGCCGCATGCCGAGAGTCGGCGGACGGTCACACCGCGTGTGTGGGTGTGATGATAGCGGCCCGCTTTGACCTTTCAAGTCGACCGACAGGTAGTCTCATATGCCACCTAAAGATGCCAACTTCCGCACCGGCCACGCCCGTTCCCGACCTCTTCAGTCCTCCAGCCGGTCGAGCTGCCGAAGCTTGTTGGTGGCGTCCAGCGCCGCGACCTTGTAGGACTCCGCCAGCGTCGGGTAGTTGAACACCGCGTCCACCAGATAGTCGACGGTGCCGCCGCAGCCCATCACCGACTGACCGATGTGGATCAGTTCTGTCGCTCCGGTGCCGAAGCAGTGCACGCCGAGCAGCCGCCGGTCCTCGGGGGACACCAGCAGCTTGAGCATCCCGTGCGAGTCGCCGATGATCTGGCCGCGGGCCAGCTCCCGGTACCGCGCCACCCCGACCTCGAACGGCACGCAGTCCTCGGTGAGCTGGTCCTCGGTCCGGCCGACGAAGCTGATCTCCGGGATCGTGTAGATGCCGATGGGCTGGAGGTTGTCCAGCTGCCCGACCGGCTCCCCGAAGGCGTGGTACGCGGCCATCCTGCCCTGTTCCATCGAGGTCGCGGCGAGCGCCGGGAAGCCGATGACGTCACCGACGGCGTAGATGTGCGCCACCTCGGTGCGGAAGTGCGCGTCCACCGTGATCCGGCCGCGCCGGTCGGCCGTGAGGCCCGCCTTCTCCAGGTCGAGCCCGTCGGTCAGGCCCTGCCGGCCGGCCGAGTACATCACCGTGTCCGCCGGTATCTTCTTGCCGCTCTCCAGCACGGTCAGGGTGCCCCGCGCGTGCCGCTCCACCGCGGCGACGGTCTCCCCGAACCGGAAGGTCACGGCCAGGTCCCTGAGGTGGTACTTGAGCGACTCGACGACCTCGACGTCGCACATGTCGAGCATGGCCGCGCGCTTCTCGACCACCGTGACCTTGCTGCCCAGCGCCGCGAACATCGAGGCGTACTCCATGCCGATCACACCGGCGCCCACGATGACCATGGAGCGCGGCACCCGCTCCAGCGACAGCACGTTGTCCGAGTCCATGACGGTCCGGCCGTCGAAGGCGACGCTGTCGGGGCGGGCCGGCCGGGTGCCGGTGGCGATCACGATGTGGTCGGCGGTCAGCTGCCGTTCGTCGCCGTTCGGTTCGCGCAGGGCGACGGTGTGCGGGTCGACGAACCGGCCGGTGCCGGAGCAGAGGGTCACCTGGTTGCGGGAGAGCTGGTTGCGGATGACGTCCACCTCGCGGCTGACCACGTGCTGGGTGCGCGCGGTCAGGTCGGCGACGGTGATGTCCTCCTTCAGCCGGTAGCTCTGGCCGTACAGGTCCCGCTGGGTGAGGCCGGTCAGATAGAGGACGGCCTCGCGCAGGGTCTTGGAGGGGATGGTCCCGGTGTGGATGGACACGCCGCCGACCATCTCGGGGCTGTCGACGACGGCGACCCGGCGGCCCAGCTTGGCCGCTGCGATGGCTGCCTTCTGGCCGCCGGGTCCGGATCCGATGACGAGCATGTCGAAGTCTGGCACCTTGCGGAGTCTGTCAGCAGGCAGCCTCGCTCCGGAAGGGCGAACCGGCGTCCGTCTCGTGAAATCCGTTACGGACCCGAACCGTTGGCCAGGGAAGGAGAGGTGGTCGGGGAAGGAGGCGCGGTCAGGGAAGGAGGCGCTCGACGCAGTTCGGCCCCTCGCGCTCCATCTTCTTGCGGGCCCATTCCAGGGTGGCCGGGGTGACGTCGCGGCCGGACGCCATCACCAGGTCCTCGGGCGCCACCCCGGTGCCGGGGGCGCTGTGCAGCAGTGAGTCCGGGGTGGCGCGGTCGTCGGACGGCCGGGACGCTTCGGGTTCTGGGGTCGACATGGTCCCTCCTTCACGGAGCGGGGTGCACACTCTCACGATTGCCCGCCCGGGCGCGCCGCGCATCCCGAGCGGCGCTCCTAAGCTGGAAGGTGCCCGTACGTCCAGCCGGGGAGGCCACCACCATGGCCGAACAGCCGTTCTATGAGAATGCGCCCGGGAGCCCCCGGTACCTGCCGATCGCCGAACACGGGCTGATCGGCGACCTGCGCAGCGTGGCCCTGGTGGGCAGCAACGGCACCATCGACTGGTACTGCTGTCCGTCCTTCGACGCCCCCAGCGTCTTCGCCGCGGTCCTGGACGCCGAGCGCGGCGGCTTCTTCGCCCTGTCCGCGGCCGTGCCGGCCCGGACCAAGCAGTTCTACTTCCCCGACACCAACGTGCTGATCACCCGGTTCTTCACCGACGACGGCGTCGGCGAGGTCCAGGACTTCATGCCGGTGGCCGCCGAGTCCGGCGAGCCCGAGCGGCACCGGCTGATCCGCCGGGTGCTGTGCGTGCGCGGCACCGTGCCGTTCCGGGTCCGGGTGGCGCCCCGCTTCAACTACGGCGCCGACCCGCACACCCTGAGCATGCTCGGCGACACCGTCCTGTTCGAGTCCCCGGCCATGTCCCTGGCGCTCACCTCCACCGTCGCCCTGGAGAGCGACGGCCCGGACGCCTGCGCCGACTTCAAGCTCGCCGAGGGCGAGTCCGCCGTCTTCGCCCTCGACCAGGCCGGCCAGGACATCGCCCCGCGCGGCTGCGCCCGCATCGAAGCAGAACGCCAGTTCGAGGCGACGGTCTGCTACTGGCGGCGCTGGCTGCACCGCTCCCGCTACCGGGGCCGCTGGCGCGAGATGGTCCACCGCTCCGCCCTCACCCTGAAGCTGCTCACCTACGGTCCCACCGGCGCCATCGTCGCCGCACCCACCACCAGCCTCCCCGAGCAGCTGGGCGGCGAGCGCAACTGGGACTACCGCTACGTCTGGATCCGCGACGCCGCCTTCGCCGTCTACGCCCTGCTGCGGCTCGGCTTCACCAGCGAGGCCGAGGCCTTCATGAGCTTCGTGACCACCTACATCAGCCCCGGCGACGGCTTCGCCTCCGGCCCGCTGCAGATCATGTACGGCATCGACGGCCGCACCGAGCTGCCCGAGCGCGAGCTCCCGCACCTGGAGGGCCACCGCGGCTCCGCCCCGGTGCGCGTCGGCAACGACGCGGCCGGCCAGCTCCAGCTCGACATCTACGGCGCCCTCATCGACTCGATCTACCTCTACGACAAGTGGGCCCAGCCCATCTCCAGCGCCCAGTGGGACGACGTCACCCGCCTCGTCGAATGGGTCTGCGACCATTGGGACCAGCCCGACGAGGGGGTCTGGGAGACCCGCGGCGGCCGCAAGAACTTCCTCTACTCACGGCTGATGTGCTGGGTCGCCATCGAGCGGGCGATCCGCCTCGCCAACCGGCGCGGCCTGCCCGCCGACCTGCCCCGCTGGCAGGAGGCCCGCGACGCCGTCTACCGGCGGATCATGGACCGCGGCTGGTCGCAGCGGCGCCGCGCCTTCGTCCAGCACGAGGACGGCGACGTCCTGGACGCCTCGCTGCTCATGATGCCGCTGGCCAAGTTCATCGCCCCGACCGACCCCAAGTGGCTGTCCACCCTCGACGCCCTCACCGAGGACCTGGTCTCCGACTCCCTCGTCTACCGCTACGACCCGCAGGCCAGCCCCGACGGACTCCGCGGCGACGAGGGCACCTTCTCCATCTGCTCCTTCTGGTACGTCGAGGCACTGGTGCGCGCCGGACGGGTGGACGAGGCCCGGCTCGCCTTCGAGAAGATGCTCACCTACGCCAACCACCTCGGCCTGTACGCCGAGGAGATCGGCCGGACCGGCGAGCAACAGGGCAACTTCCCGCAGGCGTTCACCCATCTCGCCCTGATCAGCGCCGCGTTCAACCTCGACCGGGCCCTGGGCTGAGCGCCGGGCGCAGCGGGACCACGCCGCGGACCGCCCGGGTCAGGGCAGCGGCTGCTCCGCCCAGATGACCTTGCCGGACGGGGTGTAGCGGGTGCCCCAGCGCTCGGCGATCTGCGCGACCAGGAACAGGCCCCGGCCGCCCTCGTCGGTGCTCGCCGCGTACCGCAGATGCGGCGAGGTCGTGCTGGCGTCGGAGACCTCGCAGATCAGCGTGCGGTCGCGCAGCAGCCGTACGCCGATGGGCTCGCGGCCGTAGCGGATGGCGTTGGTGACCAGCTCGCTCAGGATCAGCTCGGTGGTGAAGGACAGCTCGTCCAGCTCCCACCGGGCGAGCCGCCCGGTCACCTCGGCGCGGATCTCCGAGACCGCCGCCGGGTCGGACGGCACCTGCCACTGGGCGACCTGGTCCGCGGCGAGCGCCCGGGTACGCGCGACGATCAGCGCCACGTCGTCGCTGGGCCGGGCCGGCAGCCGCTCCAGGACCGCGGCGCAGGTCTCGTCGGGGGTGGCCCCGGCCGCCGACTCCAGTGCGCCGGCGAGCAGTTCGAGGCCCTCGTCGATGTCCCGCTGCCGGTCCTCGACCAGTCCGTCCGTGTACAGCACCAGACTGCTGCCCTCGGGCAGCTCCAACTCGGCCGTCTCGAACGGCAGTCCGCCCAGCCCGAGGGGCGGCCCGGCCGGTACGTCCGGGAACTCCACGCTGCCGTCGGGCCTGAGCAGGGCCGGCGGCGGATGTCCGGCACGGGCCAGCGTGCAGCGCCGGGAGACCGGGTCGTAGATCGCGTACAGACAGGTCGCGCCGGTGATGGTGGCCGTGCTGTCCGCGGGCGTCTCGTCCAGGTCGATACGGCCCACCAACTCGTCCAGCAGGCCCAGCAGTTCGTCGGGCTGAAGGTCCAGGGCCGAGAAGTTGTGCACCGCCGTGCGCAGCCGCCCCATGGTGGCCGCCGCGTGCAGCCCGTGCCCCACCACGTCGCCGACCACCAGCGCCACCCGCGCCCCGGACAGCGGCAGCACGTCGAACCAGTCGCCGCCCACGCCCGACTGCGCCGGCAGATACCGGTAGGCGATCTCCAGCGCGCCCTGCTCGGGCAGGCTGCGCGGCAGCAGACTGCGCTGGAGGGTCACCGCCATGCTGTGCTCGCGCGTGTAGCGGCGGGCGTTGTCGATGGAGACGGCGGCACGGGCCACCAGCTCCTCCGCGAGGGCCAGTTCCTCGGTGTCGAACGGCGTCGGCTTCTCGGACCGGCAGAAGTTGGCCAGGCCCAGCACCAGGTTCCCGGCCCGCAACGGCACGGTGATCAGCGAGTGGATGCCGAACTCCAGGATCCGCCCGGTCAGCTCCGGGTCCTGGGCCCGCCAGCCGGGCGCCTCGCGCAGCCGCGGCTCGACCACGGACTCACCGGTCTGCAGGCCGCGGAACTGCGGCGAGGTCGGCACGAACCGGATCCGCTCGCCGACCGGGTACAGCGGGGCGTCCTTGCGGATCCCGGCGAACGCCACCCGGCGCAGCGTGTCCCCGGGCCTCGGCTCCTCGCCCTTGAGCACCGCGTCGTACAGGTCGATGCCGGCGTAGTCCGCGAACCGGGGCACGGCCAGCTCCGCCAGCTCCTCGGCGGTGCGGGTGACGTCCAGAGTGGTGCCGATGCCCACCCCGGCGTCGTACAGCATGTTCAGCCGCTCGCGGGCCACCTCGGCGCGGCCGGACAGGGCGCGCAGCTCGGTGGAGTCGCGCAGCGTGGCCACGCTGCCCGGCGGGCCGCCGCGGGCGTCCGTGGGCCGCTGGTTGATGGCCAGCAGCCGGTCCTTGACCAGGTGCACCTCGTCGGTGGCGACCCGCCCGGAGGCCAGCAGCCCCGCGGTCTCACCGTCCAGCCCGAGGTCCCGGACATGGCGGCCCTCGGCGTCCGCGGGCAGGCCGAGCAGGCGCTGGGCCTCGTCGTTGGCGAGCAGCAGCCGGCCCTCCCCGCCGAGGATCAGCACGCCCTCGCGCACCGAGTGCAGCACCGCGTCGTGGTGCTCGTACATGCGGGTCATCTCGTGCGGGCCCAGCCCGTGCGTCTGGCGCATCAGCCGCCGGCTGACCAGCGCCGTGCCCGCCGTCGCCAGGGTCAGCGCGGCCGCGGCCGCGACCAGCAGCAGCGGCAGCTGCTGGTCGGCCGTGCCGCCCGCGTGCGCGGTCGTGATGCCGGCCGACACCAGCCCGACCACCTTGCCGCCGGCGTCCCTGACCGGGACCACCACCTGCGTCAGATGCCCGATGGTGCCGTTGACCTCCTCGGTGACCGTCCCGCCGGCCAGCGCGGGCGCGATGGTCCCGACGAACTTCTTGCCGATCCGGTCCGGCTTGGGGTGCGTGTAGCGCACCCCCTCGGTGTTCATGACGACGATGAAGTCGACCCCGGTCGCCTTGCGGGCCGCCTCGGCCTTCGGCTGGAGCACGGTCGTGGGGTCCGGCAGCCGCAGCGCCGCCGCCGTACCGGGCGCGTTGGCGAAGGTCTGGGCGACCGCCATCGACCGGTTGCGGGCCTCCAGACTGCTGTCGCGCCGCACCTGGAGCACCTGGGCCACCGCGGCCGCCACGACCAGCAGCAGCACGATCACCACCTGGAGCACGAACACCTGCCCGGCCAGGCTGCGCCCGCTCACCGCCGACCACAGCCACCCGGACCGGGCACGTCCCCCCGGGGCCGCCGTCGGCCGCGGACCGGCGAGCGGCGCGCGGGGGCTCACGGAACCTCGGGGCGGCCGAGTGTCGGACCGGCCGGGCAGACGGACCATGAGCCCATGTCTACACTGCCCGGCCGCGCGAGGCGAGAGCGCCTCGTGAGGTGACCGGCCGGTCACTTTGTGGCGCCGCGGTCACCGGCGGCGCGGGGCCGCGGTACGGCGGGTGGCGAGCAGCAGTGCCACGTCGTCGGGCCGGTCGGTGGCGTGCCGGGCCGTCGCGGTGAGCCGGTCGGCCACCCCGGCGAGCGACCGGCCGCCGCGCCGCCCCGGCGCCGCCCCGGCCCGCGCCAGGGCCAGCCGCAGGGCCGTGATGCCGTCGTCGATGTCGGCGCCGGGCCGCTCCACCAGACCGTCCGTGTACAGCGCGAGGATCGCGTCCGGGACCAGCTCCAGTTCGGCCACCGGGTACCGGGCCCGCGGATCCACGCCCAGCACGACCCCGCCGGGTATGTCCAGGACCCGGGTGCGGCCGTCCGGGGCGCGCAGCAGCGGCGGCGGATGACCGGCCCGGGCGATCCGGGCGTGCCCGGTGGCGGGGTCCAGGCGCAGGTAGCAGCAGCTGGCGAACTGGCCCGGGTCGAGGTCGATCAGCAGATGGTTCGTACCGCTCATCACCTCGTCCGGCGGCCGGTCGCCGAGCGCGAACGCCCGCACGGCGCTGCGCAGCTGGCCCATGGTGGCGGCCGCCTGCACCCCGTGCCCCTGGACGTCGCCGATGACCAGGGCGAGTCCGTCGCCCGCCTCGACGACGTCGTACCAGTCGCCGCCCACGTCCATGCCCTGGGTGCCCGGCAGATAGCGTCCCGCGGTCTCCACCCCGGGGTGCGCCGAGAGCCGGCGGGGCAGCAGCGCCTGCTGGAGTCCGCGGGCGAGGGCGGCCTCGCTCTCGTAGCGCCGGGCCTTCTCCAGCGCGTGCGCGATCAGACCCGCGAGCGCCGTGAGGACCGTGCGCTCCTCGGTGCTGAAGGAGCGCGGCACGTCGAAGCCGAGGATGCAGGAACCGACCGGGCGGCCGGAGGCGATCAGCGGCAGGAACGCGCGGGCACCGACGTGGGCGTCCAGGGCGAGGCCCGGATAGGCGGCCGCCAGCTGTTCCATCGACTCGAAGAACAGCGGCTTCCCGGTGGTCAGCGTCTCCACGCCGGGCAGGTGGGCGTCCAGGCCGACGCCGTCGAACGGGGCGAGGAACCCCTTCGGGAAGCCGTTCTCCCAGGCCAGGTAGAGGTGCCGGTCCTGGAGCAGGTAGATGGCCAGCCGGCCGCCGCCGAACGCCGGGAGCAGCTCCCGCATCACCACCGCCGACACCTGCTGCGCCGTCACCGCGTCGGTCAGCGCGATGGCCAGCGCGATCGGCCGGTACAGCGGGGCCAGCGAGGCATCGCGGGCCCGGCCGGACCGGCCCGCCGCGTCCGGCTCGCCGGGCTGCTCCGGGCGGGCCAGGTGCACGGACGGGTCCAAGCGGTTGGCGCGCACGACCGTGCAGGTCACCAGGTCGGGCCCCGGATGCAGGGACAGCGCGAGCCAGTCGCCCCCGGCGGCCTCGCCGTGCCGGACCTGGAAGTGCACCGGGTCGGGGGCGAGCAGCGCACCGCGCCAGTGGTCGTCGTACGGCGGCCCGCTGAGCCACGGCATGACCTCCCACACCGGCCGGCCGAGCAGTTCGGCGTGCGGCCGCCCCGCCAGCCGGGCGGTGGCCGGGTTGGCGTAGACGACCAGCCCCGTGCGGTCCAGGCAGAACACGCCCTGCGGCAGCAGGTCGGCCGCCCCGTCGGCGGACGCGGCCGGGCCCGGGTCGACGACGATCCCGGAGACCAGGGGCGGATCGGCGGCGCCGGGCGGCGGCCACAGCTCCAGCAGCCGCGGGGTCCCGTCGCCGGCCCGCACCGGCAGCGGCGCGGCGGGCGGCTTCCCGGCCGCGGTCTCCCTGAGCGCGGCCAGCACACGGTGGGCGTCCGCCGGCGCCACCGCGTCCGCCAGCTCGGGCCCGGTCCCGGGGCAGTTCTCCGGCCCCACCCCCAGCAGGGCGTGCAGCCGGTCGTCCGCGCGGACCGCGGAGGTGGCCGGGTCCCAGGTGAAACGGCCGATCCGGGCCGCTCCCGGGCGTGCCGCGGGCGGCCGTACGCACACCGGCTCGCCCTCCCAGACGACCGCCGCCTCACCCGCCTCCGCGACCAGCTCGC
Organism: Streptomyces sp. NPDC104367; assembly: GCF_055583825.1. Lineage (NCBI taxonomy): Bacteria > Bacillati > Actinomycetota > Actinomycetes > Kitasatosporales > Streptomycetaceae > Streptomyces > Streptomyces sp. NPDC104367. The sequence continues at coordinate 173,075 of NZ_JBVJND010000004.1, forward strand.
GCAGCCCGGCCCCCAGGTTCTCGGCCAGCCGGGCCAGCCGGTCCACATCCGGCAGCTCGTCCACGGTGTCCGGGACCGCCGGACGCAGCACCGTCAGCACCCCGAAGGCCGGCGCCGCCCCGGGCACCGGTGTGTACACCGAGCCGAACTGGAACGGCAGCCCGGCCGCGAACTGGGGGTAGCGGCGCACCATCTCGGTCGCGTCCGGGAGCACCACCCGCACCCCGAGCCGGTAGGCGTCCGCGACCGGGAACGGCCGGTCCACGTGCAGCCGCCACCAGGGCCGGAACAGCTGACCGGGGAGCCCCACCAGGGTCGAGAGCCGCAGCAGCCCGGGCGTGGACGAACGCAGGTACACCCCGGCGACGTGGCCCGCCGCCGCGCTCAGGGCGCCGGTCGAGGCGTCGACCAGCAGCGCGGTCAGCCGCTCACGCGCCCGGCCCACGTGCTCCCCGCTCCCAGTCATCCGATCCTGCCTCGTCCGCGCACCGCCGGGTGGGTGACACAGCAAGAATGCGCCACGACGGCCCGCGATCGCACCTCCGCGGCGGGAAACGGCAGGCCGCCACCGGTGTTCTCACACCGCTGCCTCACCCGGGTGGCGGGAGCCCGTACGGGACCCTCGTAATGGCCTGCGCAACGCCGCGTGCCGTACGTGGGGGGCCAGGTACGGGCGCATCCTTCTCCTGGAGCCGAGCATGATCACCCGCTCTTCGTCCCCCAGTCCCCACGACTCCGCCGTACCCCTCGCCGCGACCGGCGTCGACACCCCACCCCCCGACCCCGCGGACCGGCCCGCACAGCCTCCGGAGAAGATCCCCGCGGCCGCCCACGAGGCCGCGCTTGCCTACGGCGACCCGCTCGACGGCCTGGTCCGCACGGCCGTCGCCGACCGCCCGCCGGAGGACGTGGTCCGTCTGATCGCCCTCCTGGAACGTGACCCCGCGCACGCCCGGGCCGCCCTCGACGCGCTGCGCGCGGCAGGCCTCGACCGCACGGTCGAGGAGGTCGCCCTGCTCGTCACGCTCCTCACCCGGGCGCTCCGGGAGCCGGACAGCGCCGACGAGACGATCCGGGCCGCCGCCGAGGGCCGTCCCGTGGAGGAGGTGACCCGGCTGATGGAGCTGCTGCACCGCACGCCCCTGGAACCCCACTGCGGCCGGGCCGCCGTCCGCGCGGCCGCGGTCGGCCGTCCGGTGGAGGACGTCGCCCGCCCCATCGGCGGCCTGGCGGGCGCCCGCGCGGCCCGGGACGCGCCCGCCGTCCCGGAATCCCCGGCGCCCGAAGCACCGGCCGCACCCGCCGGAACCCGAGCACCGGCCGCACCCGCCGAGCCGGCCGCCCGGTCCTCGCCGGGCGCCCGCACCGGCCGGGGCGCCGCCGTGGTGTTCCTGTTCTGCGCGGTGGCGTACCTCCCGCGCCAGTGGGCCGGACCACCGCCCCTCGGGCTGCTCGCGCCGCTCCTGTGCGTCGCGCTCGCCGTCGCGCTGGCGCTGCCCGCCGCACGGCTCGTGGCCGCCTGCGCCGGGGCGCCGGCCGGCACCGCCCTCGCGGCCGCGCGGGCCCTGCGCACGCACCTCGGGCAGCCACGGCTCTCCACCCTCCTGGAGACCACGCTGGCCCCGCCCTGGCTGGCCGTCCCGGCCGCGGTCTGCGCCGCCCTCGCGTCCCTGTCCGTCCTGCTGACCGCGTACGCCGTCCGCGCCGACCGCCGCTGACGCGCCGGACCTCCGCCCACCGGGCCCCGGCTGAGCGCGGGCCCCGGCTGAGCCCGGGGCCCGGTGGGCGCGGCACCGGCCGGCCGTCCTCGTGGACGGGTCAGAGCTCGGGCTCCTCCGTCGGCAGCACCCGGGCCGCGCGCATCGAGCGCAGCGCCAGCAGCAGCACACCTATGTCGTCCAGGTAGATCGGATCGGGCAGCAGGTCGGTCGGCAGCACCAGATACAGGACGGCACCCCAGAAGACCCAGCGCGGACCGGTCGGCAGCCCGGCCCGGCGCAGCGTGCGCCGGGTCCGGACCAGCCGTACCAGCACGACGACGGCCCCGGCGAGCAGGGCCGCTGCGACGATCGCGCAGATCACGAGCACGGTCGTGGTGGTGTCCATGGCTGTCCTGTCGTCCGGCCCCGGTCCGTCCCGGGGCCCCTCACTGCTCCGTCTTCCCGGATTCGTCCTCCGGCATGGCCGACGGCGCCTCGTTCCTCGCCCTCGGAACCCGCAGCCCCATGAAAGCACGTGTCAACTGCTGGAGGGGCGAGGCCGGTTCGGCGGCCGACGGCACCGCCGGGCCGGGGGTGTCCCGCAGCGCCGCGAGCGCCTCGTGGGCCCGCTCGGCGGACTCCCGGTACAGGTCCCGCGACCTGGTCATGGCCTTCAGCGCCTCGGCGTACTGCGCGACCAGCCCGCGCGCCCGGTCGAGCTGCTCCTCCAGCGTCATCAGCGTCCAGTTGTCGCGCAGGTCGGCCAGCGCCTCCTCGGCACCCTGCGGCGCGGGCCCGGGCAGGGCCGCGAACCGGCGCACGGCCGCGATCAGTTCGGTGGGCGCCGAGCCGTCCAGGAAGACGCTGCGCACCGCGAACTCCTGCGCCGGGTAGCCGGACGGCGCCGGGTCCGGCGGCAGCAGTACGGCGCCGCCGCGCGGGAGTTCGACGCCGAGGTCGCGCAGCGCCCAGTTGACGGCGCGGAACTGCTGGGGCGAGGCCCGGTGTTCCACGACGCGGTGGGCGAGGCCCGGCGGCAGCTGCCGGACCAGCGGCAGCCGGCCCAGCGCGTCCGGCGTCATCGCCTCGTGCACGACCAGGTTGACGCACCAGGCGTCCTTCGCCGCGTCGCGCAGTACCCGGCGCATGTCCTTGTCGTCGGCGGGCAGCGGGTTCACCGTGCGCAGCCGCAGGCCCGCGACGGCCGGGAGGTAGTCCCACGCGGCCTCGCCGCCGTCGCCCGCCTCGTCGCCCTCGGGCCAGAACATCGTCGCGGGGGAGGGCCAGGTCTCGTCCCAGGGCCGTTCGGCCTCGGCGACCAGCTGCCACTCCCGTCCCGCGGCCTGGCGGCCCAGGGACGAGACGAGGGTCAGCCGGGCGCGGACCGTGACCACGCCCTCGTCGACGGTCCAGCGGGCCTCGAAGACCCGCCGGCCGGAATCCTCGGGGACAGGGGGCTCGGCGAAGTCGTCGAGGACGCCGGTCTCCTTGCGGCGGCGCAGGATCCGGCGGATGACCTCCTCGGAGTCCGGGCCCGTGTGACGGCCGCGAGCGGGCCAGACGGTCGGCGGGAGGGCGGCACGGTCGGTGGCGGAGTTCGACATGGGCCAATCAGCTGGTGGGAGCGGAGTGCTGCTTTCAGTATCACTTGCCCCGGAGCGTGCCATACAGCGCGGGCCGGTCCGCACACGGGGCGCGCGCCCCGCATCCGGGGTGCGCACCGCGCGCCCCCGGCGGCGCCGCCTCACCCGTCCCCGTGCTCCGGCGCGCCCCGCACAATGGAGCCGCGAGCGGGGCCCGCCCACCCATCCGCTCCGGGGCGGGCCCCGCTCACCGCGCGAAGGTGCCCAGCCCCTCCCGGTCGAAGGCCTCGACCGTGACCCGGGCCGCCCTGCCGTCCGCGCCGGGGTGGAAGGTGACCCCGGACAGGCCGACGGCGTTCTCGCCGGCCGTGCGGAAGGAGTAGGTGTCGCCGTCGTAGTGGGTCAGCGGGAACGCGGTGTGCTCCGGCCCGAGCCGCATGGTGAGCGCGCCGCCGGACGCGGTGACGGTGAGCGGCCCGTAGTAGTCGTTGGCGTACGTGCCCGTGCAGGCGTCGGCGGCGCGGGCCGCGGCCGGGTGCGCGGGCGGCTTCGCGTAGTCGACCGGGGACCGGTCCTCCTGCTCCTGCGCCCGGTAGAGCTGCCCGAACAGCGGCAGCCAGTCCGCCGTCGGCTTCCCGTGCTGCGCGGTGTCGAGGAAGTCGAAGGCGATGGAGTCGGCGAGCCCGACCGGTTCGCCGTTGGTGAGCACCACGATCCCGAGCCGCTCGCCGGGCAGCATGGTCACGTTGGTGTTCGCGCCCAGCGCGAAGGCGCCGGAGTGGCTCAGCCGCAGCCGGCCGAGGTCGTCGTAGGCCACGTTCCAGCCGAGGCCGTAGAACCCGGCCCGGCCGGCGGGCGCGGGCGGTGGCTGCGCGACGATCTGCGGGACGTGGGTGCGCTCCAGCGGCCCGGCCGGGATCACCCGCTTCCCGTCGAGTTCGCCGTCCGCCAGCTGGAGCCGCAGCCAGCGTGCCATGTCCCGCGCGCTGGAACTCGCGCCGCCCGCCGGGGCCTGGGCGTCGGCGTCCCGCACGTACTTCGCCCGCCAGCTCCCGTCGGCCGCCCGCACGTGCGTGACTGCCCGGTCCTTCGCCTTCTCGTAGTCGGCGAAGGAGGAACCGGTGGAGTTCATCCCCGCCGGGCCGTACAGCACGTCCCGGGAGAGCTTCTCCCAGGACGTCCCCTTGGCGTTCGCCACGGCCTCGGCGGCCGCGGTCAGGCCGAAGTTCGTGTAGGCGTAGCTCGCCCGGAACGGCGCCAGCGGCTCCAGCCGGAGGTGTTCCAGGATGTACGACCGGTCGTAGCCCAGGTCCTCCAGCAGGTCCCCGGCGTGGTCGGGCAGCCCGCTGCGGTGGGCGAACAGGTCGGCGACGGTGACGTGCGAGGTCACCCACGGGTCCTTGAGAGCGAAGCCCGGCAGGTGCGGGGCGACGGGATCGTCCCAGCCGACGGTCCCCGGCCCGACGGCTCCCGCGACGACCGTGGCGGCCAGCGGCTTGGACAGGGACGCCAGCTGGAACACCGTGTCCGGGTCGACGCCGGCGGCCTTCCCGGCCTGCCGCCTCCCGAAGCCCTTGAGGTAGACCACCTTGTCCTCGTGGACGACGGCGACGGCGACCCCGGGCACGCCCGTCTCGCGCATGCCCGCGCGGACGACGCCGTCCAGCCGGCCGACCGCGGCCTCCACCTGGGACGCGGTGATCCGGGGCGGGGGCTGGGGCGGGGGAGCGGCCGCCGGGAACGCGAGGGCGACGAGGAGGAGCGGGGCGAGGGCGGCCACGACGCTCGTCCCGCGGTGTGCCGTCGTACGCCGTGCACCCATGGCTCTCATTGAAACCGGCACCGCACGGCCTGTCCTGCCGAAGGCGTCCCGTGGGCGCGGCTTCTGGCCCCCGCGCGGCCTCCCGGCCCGGTGGATCGTGCGGATCGATGTGGTCGCCGCCGCCGCGTCCTCCCGGTGGCGGCGACCACCCGGACGGCCTCACCGGACCCGCCGACGGCCGCCCTCGCGGTCGTGGGACGGCGCGGCCTCGCCGCCGTCGCCGTCCGCCGGAGCACGCGGAAGGGGGCCGACGGCAGTCCGTCGGCCCCCTCTCACGGTTGTTTCAGGGTGTCACGCGCCGCTCTCCCGGAGCATGTCCTCGCGCTCGACGAGCTTGACGCGCTCGCGGCCCTGCGGTTCGCCCAGGGCCTTCTCGGCGGCGTCCAGCTTGTACCAGCCCTCCCAGGTGGTGTAGCGGACGGCGCGCTCGGCGAGGAAGGCGTCCACGGCCTCCGGCGCGGGCGCCTCGGGGGTGTGGAGGCGGCCGCCCGCGTAGTCGTCCAGGAGGTTGGAGACGGTCTCGTTGGCGTCGCCCTTGGTGTGGCCGATCAGGCCGACCGGGCCGCGGCGGATCCAGCCGGTGACGTACGTCGACCGGAGGTGGTTGCCGCTCTCCTCGATGACCCGGCCGCCCTCGTCCGGGACCGTGCCCGAGTCGATGTCCCAGGGCAGCTTGGGCAGCTTGTCGGAGAGGTAGCCGACCGCGCGGTAGACCGCGGTGACGTCCCAGTCCTTGAACTCGCCGGTGCCCTTCACGTTGCCGGTGCCGTCCAGGGCGGTGCGCTCGGTGCGCAGGCCGGTGACCTTGCCGTCCTCGCCGAGGATCTCGGTGGGCGACTCGAAGAAGTGCAGGAAGAGCTTGTGCGGGCGGTCGCCGGTGTCGCGGATCGCCCAGTTCTCCAGGGTCTTGGCGACCATGTCGGCCTGCTTGTTGCCGCGCCGGGTCTCGATCGAGCCCTTGTCGTAGTCGATGTCCTCGGGGTCGACGACGACCTCGATGTTCGGGGAGTGGTCCAGCTCCCGCAGCTCCATCGGGGAGAACTTCGCCTGGGCGGGGCCACGGCGGCCGAAGACGTGCACCTCCAGCGCCTTGTTGGCCTTGAGGCCGGCGTGGACGTTCGGCGGGATCTCCGTCGGGAGCAGCTCGTCGGCGGTCTTCGCGAGGATGCGGGCCACGTCCAGGGCCACGTTGCCGACGCCGAGGACCGCGACCTTCTCGGCCTCCAGCGGCCAGGTGCGCGGCACGTCGGGGTGGCCGTCGTACCAGGAGACGAAGTCGGCCGCGCCGTAGGAGCCGTCCAGCTCGATGCCGGGTATCCGCAGCTCGCGGTCGGCGGTCGCGCCGGTGGAGAAGACCACCGCGTCGTAGAAGGACCGCAGGTCGTCGAGGCTGATGTCGGTGGGGTAGTCGACGTTGCCGAAGAGGCGGATCTGGGGCTTGTCGAGAACCTGGTGCAGGGCGGTGATGATGCCCTTGATGCGGGGGTGGTCGGGGGCGACGCCGTAGCGGATCAGGCCGAACGGGGCGGGCATCCGCTCGAAGAGGTCGATGGACACGCCGGGCTCGGCGGCCACCTCGGACTTGAGCAGGGCGTCGGCGGCGTAGATCCCGGCCGGGCCGGCACCGACGATGGCTACCCGCAGGGGGCGCGGCATGATCAGGTTCCCTTCGAGCGAAGACAATCGACCGAGTGAAGACAATCGATCTCGAACGGGAAGCCTAAACTAAGGCAGTCCTAAGTTAGTACGCGGGTCCGGTCTATGACCCCATAAGCCGACCTTATGACCTTTAGCGGGTCAGCCTTATGACTCCCGCACCCTACCGGGTCGTGATCGCGTCCTCCCCGTGCTTGGCGACCGCCCCGGACATGCACCAACCTTTCCCCTGCGGCGCACCGAGGCGCGGTGGCCGGAGGGAGGGGTGAGGGCGTGGAGGCACGCGGGGAGACGACCGGCGCGGAGGCGACCGGTGCGGAGGTGACCGGCGCGGGGGCGACCGTCGCGGTGACCGGTGGCAGCGGGTTCGTGGGCAGCCATCTGGTACGGCGTCTGCTGGAGCGGGGGTACCGGGTGCGGGCCACCGTGCGCCGGACCGGCGACCCGGCCAAGGTGCGGCCCCTGTGGGACCTCCAGGAGGCCTTCCCCGACCGGCTCACGCTCTTCGAGGCGGACCTGCTGAAGGAGGGCTCCTTCGACGAGGCGTTCCGCGGCTGCGCGACCGTCTTCCACGTGGCCTCGCCGTTCCTGATGCCCGAGCGCATCGAGGACGGGCAACGGGACATGGTGGACCCGGCGTTGCTCGGCACCCGCAACGTGCTCGGGAGCGTGGAGCGCACACCCGAGGTGGAGACCCTGGTGTTCACCTCCACCGTGGGCGCGATCTTCGGCGACTACGCGGACGTCCGGGAGATGACCGGCCAGGTGCTGACGGAGGAGTACTTCAACACCAGCAGCACGGTGGAGAACAACCCCTACCACTACGCCAAGACGGTCGCCGAGCGCGCCGCGTGGGACGCGGAGGCCGCGCAGGACCGCTGGCGCATGGTCTCGATCAACCCCGGCCTGATCCTGGGCCCTTCGCTCACGCCCGCCTCCGAGTCGGGCAGCCTGTTCCTGCTGGACGAGCTGTTCAAGGGGTACTTCTGCTACGGCGCCCCGGACTTCAGCTTCACCACCGCCGACGTCCGCGACGTCGCCGACGCGCACATCGCGGCGGCGGAGAACCCGGCGGCGAAGGGCCGTTACATCGTGGCCAACGAGACGATGACGTCCTTCCACGAGATGTCGAGAATCGTCCGCACCCGCCACCCGTGGGACCCGCGCCTGCCCCGCACGGCGCTCCCGCACTGGCCGGTACGCATCCTCGGACCGCTCTTCGGTCTCACCCAGGACTACATACGCAAACACCTCGGCATCCGCTTCCGCGTCGACAACGCCCGGAGCACCGGGGAACTGGGCCTCACCTACCGCCCCGTCGAGGAGACCCTCCTCGACCACCACACCAGCTGGCGCACACGCCGAAGAAGCGCCCGAGCGTGACAGGAGGGGGCGGGACGGGGCGGGCTGCCGTGCGGATGCCCGCCCTCACGGGGGCCGTCGTCATGCCGGCGGCCGAGTGACGCAAGACGTTCACCAGGCGGTTTCGGTGCCGGACGGGACGCTGCGATGCCGGCGGTGCGGTTCGCGGCGGCCCGTCACGGGGGGTCGGGCCTGGTCGGGTCGGGGCAGGCCGAGGGGTCAGGCCGGGCGGATCACCCGGTGGATGGCCGACTCTCCGGCGTTGTAGATGGACTCCTCGCGGATGAGGGCGCCCGGACTGGGGGCGTGGATCATCATGCCGCCACCCGCGTAGATACCGACGTGGCTGTCGTTGTCGAAGAAGAAGACCAGGTCACCCGGTTCCATCGCGGTCAGCGTCAACGCCGTGCCGGCCAGCGTCTGCTCCGCCGCGGAGCGCGGCAGGCTCACCCCGGCGGCTCGCCAGGCGGCCTGGATCAGGCTGGAGCAGTCGTACGACTCCGGCCCGGTCGCCCCCCAGACGCACGGCCGCCCGATCTGCGCCCGTGCGAACGACAGCGCCTTCATCGCCTTGCCCGGTTCGGCCGTGCCGCCCGGCTGGAGGAAGGTGCCGGTGTCGGTGAGGGCGCCGGGGGCGAAGGTGGCGGTGGCCGGAGCCGCGGCGGGCGTCGGAGCCGCGGCGGGCGTCGGGGCCGCGGCGACCGGGGGTGCGGCGGCGGGCATCGGAGCCTGTGCCGGCATCGGCGCCGGAGCGGGCATCGCCGGAGCCGCGGCCGGCATGGGCGCGGGGGCCGCCATCGGTGCGGGGGGCGCCATGGCCGGGGCCGGTGCCTGCATCGGCATGGGTCCCGTGGCCATGGCCATGGGCATGGGCATGCTCATGGCGGGAGCGGGAGCGGGAGCGGGAGCCGCGACGGGGTAGGGGTTCGGGGCGGCCGGGGGCTGGGGTGCCGCGTAGGCGGTCGGCTGCGGCATGGGCGCCGCCGCGGGGGCCGCCGCGGCGTACGTGCCGGCCGACTGGACCGGGTCCGCAGCGGGTGCCGGGATGGCCGTGTACGAGGCCGGTGCGCCCGGGGTCATGACCCGGAAGGAGCCGGTGTCCATCGGGTTCTGGACGGGGAGCACGGCGGTGGCGGCGACCGGCGCCTCGGGCGGCAGCGCGCCCGCGCCGGGGAAGGAACCGGTGTTCGTGTCCGGTATCGGGGTGTACGCGGCCGACGCGCCCGGGGTCATCACGCGGAAGGAGCCGGTGTCCGCCGGGTTCGGGGCCGGGGCGGCGGTGCCCGCGTCCCTGGGGGACACGGTCGGGAAGCTGCCCGTGGCGCCCCCGCCGCCCGGGGTCATGATCCGGAAGGAGCCGGTGTCGGCGGCCGGAGCGGGAGCCGGGGCGGGGGCCGCGTTGCCCGGGGTCATGACCCGGAAGGAACCGCTGTCCGCCGGGTTCGCGGGCGGGTTGGCGCCCCTGTCGCCCGGCGCCGCGGCCGGGAAGCTGCCCGTGGCGCCCCCGCCGCCCGGGGTCATCACGCGGAAGGAGCCGGAGTCCGCCGGGTTCGGGGCCGGGGCGGCGGTGCCCGCGTCCCTGGGGGACACGGCCGGGAAGCTGCCCGTGGCGCCCCCGCCGCCCGGGGTCATCACCCGGAACGAACCGGAGTCGGCCGCGTCCGCCGTCGGGAACGCGCCCGTGCGGAAGGGGCCGCTGTCGGTGCGCTGGCTGGGGATGCTGACGGCGGGCGGCGTCGGCGTCCACGGCTGCTGGGCCGGGGCCTGGGGTGCCTGGGGGGCTTGAGGAGCTCGTGGTGCCTGGGAAGCCTGGGGCGGCCGGGGCGCTTCGGCCTCGGGCCTCGGCCAGAAGGCCTGCGTGGGCGGCGCGCTCTGCACCGGCGGCGCGGGAGGGGCCGGTGCCGCCATCGGCGCCGGTGCCGGGTCGAGCGCGGCGATCGCGCGCCGGCCGGTGCGCTGGGACAGGATCTCGCGGGCCTTGGCGACCTTGAGCTGGTTCTTCGTCTTGGAGGTGCCCGGCGCCGACCGCTGCGGCGCGGCCACGGGCAGCGCCTTGGCGGCGCCGCCCGGCCCGGCGGGCAGGGCCGGGGTGGACCCGGCGGTCAGCTCCAGCCTGGGCCGTGCCGTCAGTTCGGGGGTCTGCGCGTCGGCCCTGCCGGACGACCCGGCGGGCAGCTCGGGGCGGGAGGGCCCGCTGCCCTCCAGCTGGCTGATCAGATCGGCCGCCATCGCGCTGACGGGCCGCCGCGGTCCAGGGTTGGCCGGCTGCCGGTCGGCGGGCAGCGCGGCCGGGACGCTCGGCCCCAGCTTCGAGCGCGCGCCCTCGAACCACTCACGGGCGATGCTGTCCAGACCCGGGTCTCCGCGGTCGGGCCGCTTGAACAGCGGCACCCCACGGGAGCGTGAACCCCCGTTCGCCGCACGCGTCGCGTTGTAGTTCCCGGTGGCGTTCTCGGCCTGGTCGTAGAGGCTGTCGATCCGCTGTCGAACCTCGTCACGGCTCTCGGGCGCCATGGGGGTCGTGCTCCTTCCGTGCTCCGCCTACCGGGTTAGCTGTCGGGTTCGGGCGTCGAATCCGGAAGGTATGCCCTACGGCCTTTGCCCTGAACGGCAGTTGGCCGATTCACCCCAGTTGATCGGTTGGGTCCCCGGCTCCGGGTACGCCCCGTGGGGCACCGGACTCGGCGGAAGCCGCGCGGCCCGACGGGATTCGCCGGGGGGAGCCGAACGGCTTGGCCGTCAACTTAGCCAACTTGTGTCACTGGTGTGAAGGTTGAAGTGCGTAATGTCCGATACGTATTTGTGATGTTCGTCGTACTGTTCGGTACGGGTGTGCGGGGAACGGTAATTCGCCCACCCGGAGATCACAGCCGGACGACCACCAGGGCGGTGTCGTCGGTCGCGCCCTCCTCCGGAAGCAGCTCGCGCAGCACCGCGTCGGCGAGCGCCTCGGGGTCCAACTCCCGGTGTCCGGTGAGGGATTCGGCGAGCCGGGCGAGGCCGGTGTCGATGTCCTCGCCGCGCCGTTCGATCAGTCCGTCGGTGTAGAGGACGAGGGTCGCGCCGTCGTCGAACGCGGTGACGGCCTGCGGGCGCGGCGGCGGATCGGGGTGGGCGTCGAGCGGGGGATCGGTGGCCCGGTCGAGGAACTCGACGCGGCCGTCCGCGTGCAGCAGGACGGGCGGTGGATGACCGGCACTGCTGTAGGTGACGGTATGGCGGTCGAAGTCGACGAACGTCGTCACCGCCGTGGCCGACTCGGCGCCCTCCACCACGTGCGCGTACCGCCCCAGTACGCCGAGCGCCTGGGCGGGCCCCTCGGCGACCCGGGAAGCCGCGCTGAGCGCGCTGCGCAACTGCCCCATGACGCAGGCCGCTTCGAGCCCGTGCCCCACCACGTCGCCGACCGAGACACCGACGCGGTCGCCGTCGACCAGGTCGATCAGGTCGTACCAGTCGCCGCACACGTTCAGCGAACCCGTCGCGGGCCGGTAGCGCACGGCCGCCCTGTGGTGCGCCGGCTGCCGGGCGGCGGGCAGCATCGCCTCCTGGAGGGCGACCGCGACCTCCCGCTCCCGGGCGTGCGCCTGCCGCAGCCGTTCGTTGATCTCCTGGAGTTCGCCCGCGCGCCGGTACAGCTCGGCCTCCAGGACCTGGCTCCGGCTGTCCCCGGCGGCCCGGCGCGCCCGGATCAGCTCGGTGACCTCCTCGACCCGGTGCACCAGCAGGGCCACCCTGCCGTCCGGGCCGAGCACCGGCACGTTCACCGGGCTCCAGTACCGCTCCTCCCAGCACCCGGGGCGGCCCGGGACCTGGACGTCGTACCGCTGGACGGCCATGGTGTCGCGTTCGCCGGTGGCCAGTACCCGCAGCAGGGAGGCCTCCAGGTTGCGCATGCCGGTCGCGGTGTCGTCGTCGGGGTTGTCCGGGAAGACGTCGAACAGGTACCGGCCGACCACGTCCTGGCGCCTGCGCCCGGCCATGCGGAGGAACTCCTCGTTGGCGTCCGCGTACACCAGCCCGGGAGTCGGCAGGGCCACCATCCCGGGCAGGGTCTGGAACACCGCCGTGTAGTCGATCTCCGCATCGCTCATGACAGGGGCGCCTCCCCGCCGTTTTCACAACAGTTTCCCACGTAAAGCCCAAAAGGCCAGGTGGGAGTGTGTGTTCGGCGGGTGCGCTCCGTGTCCGGACGGTCACCCGGGGTGGTCGTTTTCTATGAGGTCGCCGTGAATTCGCGGGTCTGTTGAACACGGCGGCGGTGATTGACGTATAGGGCCGGGGGCTTCCATGTCCGGGCCGCCCACAAGACGCAGGGGAACGATCTTGAGACGCAACAGGCGCAGACGTCCGACAGGCGCACGGCGCGCGACCTTCGCAGCGGTCGCCCTGATGCTCGGCGGCGGGGGACTGGTCGCGGCGAACGTCTACGCCTCGGCGAGCGAGGGCGGCTGGGGCGACCCCTCCGGTACGGCGGCGACCGCCCGGGTGCTGTCCGCGCCCACGGTCTACTGCCCCGACGTCGGCAGCCGGTTGACGGCGGTGCCCGACGGGGCGCGGGACGACGTCGACCGTGAACTCGCCGAGCTGGACCGGCAGATCGCGGCCGCCTACCAGCAGCTCAAGGAGTCGGCCGACACCCTCGGGCAGGACCCCGGCCTCGCCGACCTGACCATCGTGGAACCACTGGAGCGGAAGCGGTCCGCCACCCTCCGGCGCATCGCCGACGCCATCGGCCGGGACGGCGAGCGCCCGCAGGACCTCGACGACCTCGCGGCCTGCACCCTGCGCTCCTCGGACGAGGGCTCCCAGCAGACGCCGGGTGCGCAGGAGTCCACGGGATCACAGGACTCGCAGGGGTCGCAGGACTCGCAGGGATCGCAGCCGCCGCAGGACGGCGCCGCACCGGGCCAGAGCGCGGGGACCGGCGCCGGCGGCCAGGGCGGGAACGGTCCCGTCGCCGCTGACTACGCCGACATCACCGCCGTCCAGCCGGACACGAGGACCCCGGCCGAGCGGTCCGGCGGCTCCACCGGCACCTTCGCCTCCAGCTGCGGTGTCAACGCGGGCGGCCTGTTCAACTCGGACAACGTGATCGTCGCGCCCGGTGTCTCCAACGGCGCCCACCACTTCCACGACTACATCGGCAACCAGTCGAACAACGCCTTCGCCGGCGAGCAGGACCTCGCGAACGCCGACACCAGCTGCGTCGACAAGGGCGACCGGTCCACGTACTACTGGCCCGTGCTGCGGCTCCAGAACGGCACGCAGGAGCGGGACGCCGGCTCGCCGGGCGGCGGTGTCGAGGGCAACGCCGGGCAGATCGTCACCCCGAAGGAGGTCACGCTGACCTTCGAGGGCAACCCGCGCTCCAAGGTCACCGCGATGCCGCGGCTGCTGCGCATCATCACCGGCGACGCCAAGGCCTTCGTCAACGGCCCGGCCAACGCCAACGCCTCCTGGAGCTGCACCGGTTTCGAGGACCGACAGCTCAAGGACAGGTACCCGCTCTGCCCCTCGGGCAGCGACGTCGTGCGCACGTTCAGGTTCCAGAGCTGCTGGGACGGCCGCAACACCGACAGCGCCAACCACCGCACCCACGTGGCGTTCGAGTCCTCCGACGGGAGCTGCCCGGCCGGTTTCGAGGCCATCCCGCAGCTGGTGCAGCGCATCGTCTACGACGTCGACGCGCCGAGCCTCCAGGACGGCGGCCGCACGGTCCCGCTGTTCGCGGTGGACTCGTTCCCCGAGCAGCTGCACAAGCCCGCCACCGACCACGGCGACTTCATCAACGTCTTCGACGAGAGCCTGATGCGGACGATGGTCGACTGCATCAACTCGGGCCGGACCTGCGGGGCCGGGACCGGGGCCGGGACCGGCGGACAGCCGCCGTCGGAGAGCGCCGAGCCCACCCCGACCGGGACCGCGCACCAGAGCAACCCGCCGGCCCAGACGCAGAGCGCCGAGCCGTCGGAGGCTCCCGCCGAGCCCCCGGCCGCGACCGCGCCGCCCGCGTCCGAGTCTCCGGCCGACCAGTCCCCGACCCGGGCCGCTCCCGGCGCCACCACCACCGCCGACGACCTGCCCGGGGTGCGCGCCTCCGTGTCGCCCAAGAAGTCCTCGGACGCCCCGGCGGCGGACGGCGACATCAGCAGGCCGACCCGGCGGCCCGCCACCGAGTCGCCCACCGGCACCGCCGTCGCCGCCCCGGCCGGTGCGGCGACCCCGTCGACCGCACCGCAGACGGAGCCCCAGGCCGTCCAGGGCTCCCTCGCCGAGACCGGCGCGCGCCTGTGGCCCGCCGCCCTCGGCGCCCTGCTGCTGGCCTCCGGAGGCGTACTGCTCTGGCGCACCCGGCGGAACCCGCTCTGACCCCTGCCCCCGGAACCCGCTCTGACCCCTGCCCCCGGAACCCGCTCTGACCCCTGTCCGCGGGGCCACGGCGTGCGCCTGCCCCCGGGCCCGCCTCGCCCAAGTGCGCCCGGCGCGTGCCGCGCGCCGGGCGTCGGGCGGGCCGGCGCTGTCACCCGCCGCGTTCGCCGTCGACGGTCGCGGTCGGCCTTCGCCGTCGACGTTTGCCGTCGACGTTTGCCGTCGGCGTTTGCGGTCGGCGTTTGCCGTCGGCGGGCGGCGCACGGCAGGGTGCCGGTGTGCCTACCTTGCTGATCGTCCACCACACCCCCTCGCCGCACTGTCAGGCCATGTTCGAGGCCGTGGTCTCCGGGGCGACCACCCCGGAGATCGAGGGGGTGCGGGTGGTGCGCCGGGCGGCCCTCGCCGCCACCGCCTCCGACGTCCTGGCGGCCGACGGCTACCTGCTCGGCACCCCGGCCAACCTCGGCTACGTCTCCGGTGCCCTCAAGCACTTCTTCGACCAGATCTACTACCCCTGCCTGGACGAGACCCGGGGCCGTCCCTTCGGCGCCTACGTCCACGGCGGCAACGACGTCACCGGCGCCCTGCGCGCGCTCGACTCCCTCACCACCGGCCTCGGCTGGCGCCCGGCGGCCGACCCGGTCACGGTGACCGGCGAGCCCGGCAAGGCCGACATCGAGGCGTGCTGGGAGCTGGGCGCGACCGTCGCCGCCGGCCTCTCCACCGCCGACTGAGTGATCTTGCCCGGGGTCCCCGCACCCCCGACGTGAGCCTGACCGCCACCCATGAGCGGCTCTGTTACTCATGATCATGTGTTCATAGGACATTCCGGAGGCGGCGGTCGCCACTTACCCACGCACCACCACCGGCGGCGACCCGGCGACGGCTGGGGGCTGCCGGGCGCCGGGTGGTCGTGGTCCGGCGGGGGCCGCCCAGGGTTCGGGGCCCGCTTGCGTCCCGCCGTCCTGCCGGCGCCCGTGTCGCGGCCCGGCCGCGGTCGGCGGGGGTGCGGCGAGGCGCGGGGCGGGCCGCGTC
This sequence comes from Streptomyces sp. NPDC104367, assembly GCF_055583825.1. NCBI lineage: Bacteria > Bacillati > Actinomycetota > Actinomycetes > Kitasatosporales > Streptomycetaceae > Streptomyces > Streptomyces sp. NPDC104367. Next base: position 188,608 of record NZ_JBVJND010000004.1, read on the forward strand.
GCCGCTGGTGCCGGTCCGCCGCCCCGGCCCTGACACGGACGCCCGCTTCCGGGCCGTGGTGGTCCGGCGGCGGACGGGACCGGTTCGGCCGGTGGCGGCGAGGTCCCCGCGTCCGCCGGTGGCGGTCCGTCGCCCTGCTGCTGGCGTTGGCCGTGGGCGTGGCCGTCGGGTCGGCCGGGCCGGCGGTCGCCGACGGCGCGGGTGCGCACGGGCTCGCGCTCCGGGTCACGGTGAACACCCGGCCGGACACCGGTGCCACGGAGCCCGGCATCCGGGCCGGCCGCCCGGTCCTGAAGACCTACCTGCTCACCAACCGCGCGGGCGCCGACCTCTACGACGTCCGGGTCACCGACCCCGGACTGCCGCCCGGCACCCCGATCCGCTGCCCGGGCGGCCGCGACCGCGTGCCGATGCTCCGCGGCCTGACCGCCACGACCTGCACCGCCCGTACCCCGGCACACCCCGGCGTCCGGATCGCCCGGGTCACGGCCGTCGGCACCATCCCCTCCCTGCGCGCCCACTCGATCGCCACCGCCCGTTCCGGATACGCCGGGATCGAGAGCGGGGTCGCCCTGTCGGAGACGGTCCGGCCGCAGCGCCGGTCCGGCGGACAACGTGCCCTGCGCCCCGACCCCGGCGCCGCCACCGTCGACTACGAGGTGACCAACACCGGCTCCCACACGCTGTACGGCCTCCACCTCACCGACCCCGTGCTCGGTCCGCCCCGCATCGACTGCGCGGGCGCCGACGGCGAGATCCCGCGGCTCGACCCCGGCCGCTCCGCGCGGTGCCGGGCCGTCGTACGCCGCGCGCCGGGGACGTATGCCAGCGAGGGGCGGGTGGCGGGCAGCGACCGCATCGCCACCCTCCGGCCGGACGGCTCCCTGGAACCCGCGCCCCCGGCGACGGCACGGGCACGAGGAGCCTTCACGATCCTCGCGCCACCCCCACCGCCACCACCCCCACCGCAGCAGCCTCCGACTCCGCCGAGGGGCGCGGCTGCGTCCGCCACCCCGACACCCCCGGCAGCCGCGGCCCCGCCCCCACCCGCCCCGGTCCTCCCCGGCGCCGCGATCCCCCCGCCCCTCCCACCGGGCATCGCCGCGCCAGTCCCTCCAGTCCCTCCAGTCGCAGCACCTGCCGTACCCGCAGCACCTGCCGTACCCGCCGCACCGGCCGGGCCCGCCGTACCCGGAGTCGCCGCCGGGCAGGCGGCCGCAGGCCAAGCCGCCGGTACCACCGGCCAGGGCGCGGCAGCCGGAGGCCAGGGAGCCGCGGCCGGAGGGGGCGCGGCCACCGGAGGCGACGGCTCCGCCGCCGGTGGCGGCAGCGGCGGCACCGACGCCCAGGGCACGGGGTCCGGCACCGGCGCGGACGGCACCACCGAAGGCCAGGGGCAGGGCCAGGGCCAGGGGCAGGGGCAGGGCCAGGACAGCGGTACCGATACCGATACCGGTCCCGGCGGGCAGGGGCAGGGGCAGGTCGGTGAGGCCAGTCCCGCCGCCAGTGCCGCGCAGCCCAGCGCGACCCCCCGGCAGCGGTCGGGCACCACCATCGCGGCGCGGTTCTTCCGGCCCGGCGGCTCGCCCACCGGCCTCGGGCTGCTCACCGTGTTGTTCCTGATCCTCATCCCCGCCGCCCTGGCCGCCGCGCTGCTCGGCTCGCGGGCAGTCGGCCGCTGACGAAAGGAGCCGCAGTCGATGATCGAGACCTTCGCGGTCGTGGTGGGCGTCGCCATGCTCGCCGGGGCCTTCGTGGTGGTGAAGCACAGGTACTGGCCGCCGGCCCCGGACGACGAGCCGCGCGAGGACGTCGCCGAGTACATCTCGATGATGGTCGGGGTGCTCTACGCCCTGGTGCTGGGACTGTCGATGGTGTCGGTGTGGGAGACCCGGTCCGGCGCCGAGAGCCATGTACAGGCGGAGGCGAGCGCCGCGCACCAGATCCGGCTGCTCGCGGCGGGCCTGCCCGCCGGGCAGGCGGCACTGACCCGCGACGCCGTCGACACCTATGTGCGCCACGTGGTGACCACGGAGTGGTCCGCGATGCAGGAGGGACTGCCCGTCGGCCGGCAGGGCTGGGAGATGCTGAGCACCCTGCGCGCCGCCGGCAGCCGCCTCCCGGCGGACGCCTCGCCCGCCCAGCAGGCCACGCTCCAGGAGACCCTGGCCCAGCTCGGCGTCCTCGACGACGCCCGGCGCGGCCGGGAGTCCGACCTGGGCAACAGTCTGTCACCCGTCCTGTGGTTCGGGCTGATCGTCGGCGGGGTCCTCACCGTCGCCTTCATGTTCATGTTCGGGGTCAGGCGCAGCGTCACCCACGTGGTGATGGTGATGGGCCTGAGCGCGCTCATCACCTTCACCGTGCTGCTGGTCTACCAGCTCAACCAGCCCTTCAGCGGCATGTTCGCCGTCAACTCCACCGCGTTCACACGCTACTTCCCTCCGCTCTGACCACGTCGGCGGCCTCCGGCAGCAGCCGGCCGGCGATCCGCCGCCCGTCCGGCCAGCGCACGTCGTAGGCCCAACCCCGCCGCTCGAAGCGGGAGATGAGCCAGGCGGCGAGGTCGGGCTGGCCCTTCAGGGCGCCGTGCCGGGCACTGTTGGGATCGGCGTGGTGGAGGTTGTGCCAACCCTCGCCGAAGGTCAGCAGGGCGACCCAGCGCACGTCCCGGGACTGGTCGCGGGTGCGGTAGTTGCGTGCGCCGAAGGCGTGGCCCACGGAGTTCACGGACCAGGTGACGTGATGGACCACCGCGTACCGGACCAGGCTCGCCCAGAGCAGCGTCACCGCCGCCGACCGCCAGTCCCGGGTGCAGGCGAGCACCAGCAGCGGGGGCAGGCCCAGCGAGACGGCGACGGCGGCCGGGTAGAGGCGGTCGAGCCGGCGTACGTCGGGATCGGCGAGCAGATCGGGCGCGTAGCGCGGGTAGCTGGAGCGCACCGGGGAGGAGGAGAACCAGCCCACCTGGGCGTGCCACAGCCCCCTGAGCAGGGCGCGGCGGGAGGTGCCGTACTTCCACGGCGAGTGCGGGTCGCCGTCGCGGTCGGCGTACTGGTGGTGGCGCCGGTGCTCGGCCACCCACATGGTGACCGGCCCCTCCAGGGCCAGCGCGCCCGCGACACCGAGAGCGATCCGCAGCGGCCGCCGCGCCTTGAAGGACAGATGCGTGAAGTGGCGGTGGTAGCCGCAGGAGATGCCCCCGATCGAGAGCGCGTACATCACGGCACCGAGGACCACGTCGTACCAGCGCGGCCCCCAGCCCCACAGCAGGGCGGCCGGCACGGCCAGGGCCAGCACCGCCAGGGGGCCGACGACGAGCATGAGCAGATATCCGGTGCGTAGCGGCAGACCGACGGGGACCGTGTCGGGGAGCGGCGCGCGCCGTCCGGCGGGCGCCGTCACGGCGCCGCCACGGGGGCGGGGGAGCAGGGGGTCATGTGCGGGGATTATGCGGCGGTACGGCGGCCGGCAGGACCAGGCTCGGCCCGCGGGCACCGTACCGGCCGACATCCTCTACCTGGATGGATGAAGGTGCGGGCGCCCGGCCCAGGGCACACGATGGGACGAGGCCATGACGTCGATCCGAGGGAGCGCGGATGGCAGCGGACCGCCATGCCTCCGGGCCGCCCACGAAGGAACTGCTCCGGGAGTGCGCCCGTGAGGTGGTGGACGTCGCCGAGGGCATCCGCGAGGTCTGCGCACGCACCAGCTCCGTGCTGTTCGCCCCGGCACTGGCGGGCTCCGCCCGCCGCCGCCCGCGCACCGGGCTCGCCGCCCGCTGGGCGCTGCTGCGGGCCCTGACCAACAAACAGGGCCTCGGCGGCTCGGCCATCGTGGCCCCGGACGGGATGGGCCACCTGCTCGGCGCGGCGGGGGAGGTGCTCGGCCGGGAGAGCCTGGCCGCACTGGTGGCGGTCACCTCGCTGCGGCTCCGTATCGCCGCCGTGCTCCTCGACCACCCGGAGTTCGAACGCGACCCGGGCATGCGCCGGCTGACGGACGCCGTCACCGCCGACCGCGACCTGGAGGCCGTCCGCGCGCTGCGGGCCCTCTTCAGGGACCAGGGCGCCCAGCGCGCGCTCTCCGGACTCGCCCCGATCCTCGCCGAACTCCTCGCCATCCGGGGCCTGCTGGACGAGGACCCGATGAACGACGAGACCGCCTGGGCGCTCGCCGCCGGCCGGGCCCTGACCGCCGACCCCGTCAAGGGCATCAGCGCCGCCCACCTGTCCGCCATGGACCAGGGAGAGGGCGCCGCCGACCCCGTCGAACCGACCGCGCAGGAGCGCCGGCACCTCGCCACCGAGGGCTCCTTCCTCGGCTTCCTGCGCAACATCGACCTGCTCGCCACCGACGGCCGCATCCTGATCCAGGAGGTGCGCGGCCCCGACGGCGTGCTCCGGTACGTCGTCCAGGCCCCCGGCATGGCCCCCGGCCGCCCCCGCAACGACTCCCCGCAGGACTTCGTCGGCGCCTGGCGCAACCTGTTCATGACCGACTCGCCGTACACCCGCTCGATCCTGCTGGCGATCCAGGACCACGGCATCCCGCGCGGCGCCGACCTCGCGCTCGTCGGACACAGCGAGGGCGGGATCGCGCTGATGAACCTCGCCCAGGACGACGAGTTCTGCCGCGCCCACCGGGTCACCCACGTGGTCGCCGTCGGCTCGCCGGTCGACAACAAGAAGCCCGCCGACCCGCGCACCTGGGTCGCCAGCATCACCAACCAGCACGACATCGTCCCGGTCCTCGACGGCCGCGGCGCCGGCTCCGCCTTCGACCCGCACCCCAACTGGTACGAGGTCGACTACACCGGCCCCACCCACGAGTTCCCCCTCTGCCACATGCTCCGCGTCTACATCGACCACCTGGAGACGGTGATCCCCCAGGCCGTCCGGGACGTCGACCGGGCCCTCGCGCCCTACCGGGGCCCGGTCGAACGCACCCGCGTCTACCAGCTCAAGGACCGCGCCCACCCGCCCGAGGGCTACCCCTTCCTGACCGTCCCCACCACGAGCGTGCCCACCTCGGCGGGCCCGGTCGACCTGCCGGTCCGCTACTACGACTCCTCCGCCGCCCACCTGTGCTACCCGGTCGACGCGGACGTGGCCCGCGGCCTGCTGCCCGACGTCACCTGGATGGTCCCCACCCGGCTCGGCCGGCGCGCCCTCGCCGTGCTCTCCCTCTACGAGCACCGCTGCACCACCATCGGCCCCTACACCGAGATCGGCCTGTCCGTCCTCGTCGACGACCTGTGGCGGCCCCGCCCCTACGACATCGCCGCGGACCTCCTGCGCCGAGCCGACCTGCGCCGCACCGGACGGTACGTCGTCTCGCTCGCCGTCGGCACCGAGGAGGCGCGGGCCGTGGCCGCGGACGTATGGGCCCAGCCCGCCGTCCGCGGACCCGCCGAGGCCGACCTGAACGGGCCCGTACTCCGCGTCCGCGCACCGGAACTGGGACTCGCCGTCGAGGGCCGCACAGGCCCCGGAGTGCGCTGCCCCGAGGCGGACTGGGTGCTCTACGGCCGCCGGGACGAGAACACCGTACGCACCCTCGTACGCACCCACGGCAGACTCCGGGTCCACGCCCGCCCCCGGGTCCGGCTGCGGGTCGACGGCGGCCACGGACCGCTCGCCCGCCACCTCCAGATCCTCGAACTCGACACCGCCCGGACCCGGTTGGTCCTCACCAGCCGCCACTTCACGGCCCACAGAAGCGCCGGCGCGGTACTGCCCCGCTGAACCCCCGCACCAGCCCTCCGAGTACAGGTGAGCCCCCATGGTGACCGAGTCCCGCCCCGCCACCGCGTCCCCCGAACTCCTCGCCTACGTCGAGGACCTGAGAGCCGACGCCGACCGGATGGAGGGCTACGCGCAGCGGCTGCGCGGCGCCGCCGCGACCCTGTGCGGCCGCGCCGGGACACCGGACTGGAGCGGGGCCACCCTGGAGCAGCAGGCGGCGGCCTGCGTGGCCGCGGCCGCACAACTGCGCTCGGCGGCAGTCACGTTGCTGACCCACGCGGCGGAGTGAGCGCCCGCCCCGGGCCCGGCGGTCAGCTCACGCCCGACCTGCCCCGGGCCGCACTCCGGCCCAGCGAGACGGTGTAGCTCCCCTCCGCCTCCGGCACGTTGCGGTGCAGGACGTCGGAGAAGGAACGGGTCTCCCGGACGATCCGCATGCCCTCCTGCGAGAACGTCGAGGGCGTGAACAAGTGCGGTGCCAGCAAAGGGTTGTTGAGCGCCTCCGAGAACGCGTCCACGGAGATGACCCGCTCCAGCAGCCGACCGAAGATCGCCCCGGGCTCCGGCTCCTCGGCGAACACCCCGACGTACAGGTCGATCGCGTCCACGTCGCCGTACACGTCCCGCAGCGCCTCACGGACCCGCGGGTCCCCGGAGATCTGCCGCCAGTCGGTGACCCGCGGGAAACCGTAGTGGACCCGGTAGTCGTTGTACGAGGCCAGCCCCAGCTCGCGGCCCACGGCCACACTGGACTCCTCGATCGGCAGCAGCACCTCGTCCGTGTTGAACAGCCCCGACAGGCCCGCGGGCTGCCGGGAGAGGTCCTCGAACAACGGACCCAGGCCGCGGTCGACGAGGATCCGGCCGTTGGCGATCGTGCCCGCCAGCGGCACCTCGCGTCCGGCGATCCGGTACACCGACGGGATCAGACTGTGCCACCGGTACACCAGACTGAACTCGATCGTCGCCCAGTTCTCCCGGTGCCACGCCCCCCGGTCGGTACGCACCGGATCCAGCACGAAACCGAAGTGGTACGGCGTGATGTGGTTGATGTACTCCTCCAGCATCACCCGGATCATCATCACGATCAGCGTGCTCCGCGTGGTCTGGAAGACCCGCTCGTCGTCCCAGTCCGGATGCGCCGCCGCGAGGATCCCCGCGACGCGGTTGTGCTCACGCAGGAACAGCACCGTCATCGCCATCGGCCCGATGTGCGCGTGCACCCGGTCCCCGCCGCAGGCGAACAGCGTGTCCCGCAGCTCCTCGGGCACCTGCTCGAACCGCACCGGGTACAGCGCCCGGAACTCGTCGGTGATCCGCCCGCCCTCGCACAGCGCCGGCGGGAACTCGCCCCCGCCGATCACCCGGCTCTTCAGCCGGCCCCCCTCGAAGGTCCGCAGACACGCCGTCACCGCCTCGCCGTCGCCGTACAGCTGGGACATGTCGAGCGTGTGCGGGGAGTCGGTGCGGCTCGGGTCTCCGGTGGCCGCATGGCCGCGCAGGAAGCCGTCGGTGAACCACTGGGCGAAGGCCGGCAGCAGCGCCGTGGAACGGGCGCAGAACCGGGTCCCCCCGTCCCGCCGGAACAGCTCGGCGACCGCGGCCGGCTCCGGCAGCCCGGGGCGCCGCCCGGACACCGGCGGAAGATGACGGCCGACGTAACTGCGGTCGGTGAGGGAGTCCCAGGAGGTGTACGCACTCTTGGTGCTGAGCGGGTTGGGCCGCACCGGCGCCTTGAGGACGGCCTTGTCGGTCAGCGCGGCGTTCAGCCTGCGGTGCAGCCACCGGTTGCCCTGGGCGATGTCCCACGCCGTCCCGTAGTGGGTGAGCAGATGGGTCTCCAGCCGGTTGCGCCAGCCGTCCTGGCTGCGGTCCCGCACCCCGGGCGCGCTCACCCGGCCGCCACCGGCCCCGCGCTCACCGGGTAGTGCTGCGGGAAGGGCGTGTCGGCGTAGTCCAGCGCGCGCTCGGCACCGGGCAGCGGCCGCACCCCGGGCCGCAGCAGCACCCGCCGCACCAGCTCGGGCACGATCACCGACGCCGCGTACTTCCCGGCACAGTCGTGCGCACCGTACCCGAGGACCAGGTTGTGGGCCGGCGGGCGGCCGGGCCGGAACTCGCCCGGTGCCTCCACGACCTCCTCGTCGAACATCGCCGACGCGAAACAGGCCAGCACCACGGTCTTGGCCGGGATCACGGTCTGCCGGGGCGTGCCCGCGGCCAGCACATGCTCGCGCACGCACAGCCGCGGGGTGACCGGCACGAAGGGATGGAAGCGCAACGCCTCCCACACATGCGCGTCGAACCGGTCCGGATCCCCGTTCGCCGCGACACGCTCCGCCTCCGCCAACACCTCAGGACGGACGGCCAGTTCCTTCAGAGCGGTGGCCACGCACTGGGTGGCGTTCTGCTGGTAGCCCGTCAGATAACCGACCAGGTTGGCGTTGATCCGCTCGTCGTCGAGCCCGAACTCCGCGGGCAGCCGCGAACGCAGCATCCGCTGCAGCACGTCGTCATGGGCCGTCTCCGGCGCCGCCCGCCGCCGGGCGATCAACTCCGCCACCCGGTCGTGCAGTTCACGCCCCGCCGCCGTCCCGGCCGCGTGGATCTCCGGATCCCGGCCCGGGTTGACCGCGAACGCCCACTGCATCCGCCGGGTGCAGTCGTGCAGGGTCTCCTCGTCGATGCCGGTGAAACCCAGATAGGCGATCGCCACCCGGGCGGCGGCGAGCCGGGCGTACTGCTGCACCAGGTCGAAGGTCCCCTCGCCCCGCCGAACGGCCGCCTCCAGGGCCTCGTCCAGGACGGCGTCCGCGATCGTCGCGGTCAGCCGCCGCACCCGCGGCGCGTCCTCCGCGGCCAGCATCAGCTGCCCGTACCCGCGCTCACGCCAGTGCACGTCGGCGCCGTCCCGCGCCAGGATGAACGGCGCGCCCAGCACCTCCTCCAGCACCGGCCCGAACACGCCCACGGTGAACGAATCGGGCGCGGACAGCACCTCCAGAACATCCGGGTGCCGGGTGACGAACACCCCGACGGGCGTGCTGAACACCGGCCGCTCCGCCCGCAGCTGGGCGAACAGCCCGGCCCGGTCGGCCGCCATCGTCTCCCGCAGCAGGGACACCCGCCGCGGCACGTCGTTCTCGGGAATCGCGTCGTACGCTGCGAGAAAGCCCATGAAGGCATTGAGTCATCCGCGCGCACAGGACGCACGTCGAGCGGGCATTCGGGGCACCGGTACGCCGGCGCCGCCCCGGGGATCGGAGAGGAACCGCGATGCTGTCCGCGATGGCCGGAGGCCTGCTGCCCGTCTTCAGCGACGTGACCGTGAGCGGGGCCGACCGGCTGGGCCCGCCCGCCGACGGCACCGGCCGCATCCTCGCCGCCAACCACAGCTCGTTCTTCGACCCGGTGCTGCTCATCGGCGTCCTGCACCGCCTCGGCCGCAGTCCGGCCGTGCTGGCCACCGCCGGACTGTGGAAGGTCCCGCTGCTCGGCCGCGCCCTCACCCGCGAGGGCTACGTCCCGGTGCACCGCGGCACCGGCCACGCGGCCGACGCCCTCGGCCCCGCCGCCGACGCGCTGGCCGAGGGACGCAGCGTGCTCATCTACCCCGAGGGCGGACTGCCCCGCTACCGGACCTCCCAGGACCGGCCGCCCGCCCGGCTCAAGTCCGGAGTGGTCCGGCTCGCCCTCGCCACCGGCGCCCCCGTGATCCCGCTCGCCCACGCGGGCGCCCGCCGGGTCTCCTCCGGCAGCGGCGCCAAACAGCTCGCCGGCTGGGCCACCGCCCCCGTACGCCGGCCCCGCGTCCACGTCCACATCGGCACCACCCTGCACCTCGCCGACTCCGCCCAGGCCCCGGCCGACCTGGAGACCGCACTCTCCGAGACCTGGGCACACGCGGTCCGAGCACTGGACCCGAGGCCGGCGTGATGTGTGACATGCGGCGCGTGACATGTGACATGTGACATGTGACGCGTGACGCATGGCACGTGGCGCGTGATGTGTGACATACGACATACGACACGTGACGCGACGCCGCTCCCGCCCTCCGCCCCACCCCGCCCCACCCCGCTCCGCCTCCTCCTCCCCCCTCCTCCCCCCTCCTCATTCCCTTCCCCGCGTTCGCGCGTCCGGGTGGTAGCGGTGGGTTGCCTGGGGTGGTGGAGGTGTGGCGGCCGGGCGGTGGTGTCCGGTCCCCGGATAATCACCGCCCATGCAGCTCGTGAACACGGCCGCCGCCGCGCGGCGCGCCCCGGTGGCCGTGACCGGCCTGGGACTGGTGACACCGGCCGGTATCGGCAGGGACGCGGCCTGGGAGGGACTGTGCGCGGGCAACTCGACGGCGGCACCCGACCCGGAACTGGCGGGCCTGCCGGTGGCCTTCTCCTGCCGGGTGCCGGATCTGGACACGGAGGCTTTGCTGGGGCGCCGGCTCAGTCGTCGGCTGGACCGGTTCACGGCGTTCGCGCTGCTGGCCGCCCGTGAGGCGGTCGCCGGCGCCCGGCTCGCCCCGGACGCCTGGGACGGCGCGCGGGTCGGGGTGGTGATGGGGGTCGGCACCGGGTCGATGCAGCGCTGGCAGCCCGAGTTCGACCGGCTGGCGAACGGTACCCCCGACCGGGTCTCCCCGCTGGCGCTGCCGCGCAGTGTGCCCAACATGGCCGCCGCCGAGATCGCCCTGGATCTGGGTGCCACGGGCCCCAACATGGTGGTCAGCACCGCCTGTGCCTCCGGTACCAGCGCGATCGGTCTGGCCCGTGACCTGCTGCTGGCCGGGCGCTGCGATCTGGTGCTGGCCGGCGGCAGCGAGTCGGCGCGGCTGCCGATGACCGCCGCCTGTTTCGCGCAGATGCGGGCGCTGTCCCGGCGGGGCGGCGAACCGCACAGCGCCTCCCGGCCGTTCGACCGGGACCGGGACGGTTTCGTCCTCGGTGAGGGTGCGGGCGTGGTCGTCCTGGAGCGGGCCGAGGACGCCCGTGCCCGGGGCGTGCGGCCCGAGGCGTACGTCGCCGGTTTCGGTGCCTCCTGCGACGCCCACCACTTCACGGCTCCGCATCCCGACGGCGACGGCGCCGCCCGTGCCCTGCGCGCGGCGCTCGCCGACGCCGGGCTCGGCCCCGAGGACGTGGACCACGTGAACGCCCACGGCACGGCCACGCCGCAGGGGGACGCGGCCGAGCACAACGCGCTGCACCAGGTCTTCCGCAGGCCGCCGCCGGTGACCGCGGTGAAGGGCACGATCGGGCACGCGATCGGGGGTGCCGGTGCCATCGAGGCCGTCTGCACGGTGCTGAGCCTGCGTCATCAGCTCGTGCCGCCGACCGCCAACCTGGACGTCCTCGATCCGGCGCTGGACCTGGACGTGGTCACGAAGGTGCCGCGGCCGCACCGGATGCGTGCCGCGGTCAGCAACTCCTTCGGGTTCGGCGGGCAGAACGCCGTGCTCGCCTTCACCGCCGCCGGCCAAGCCGGCTGACGCGCCGCCCCCGTTCCCGGCCGAAGGATCTGCCATGTCCCAGGAGCTCAGCACCGCCCCGGTCCGCAGGCCCGTCCTGCCGACCGCCGAACAGTTCATGATCGGTGTCTTCGTCGCCGTACCGTTCCTGGCGCTGCTCGCCGCGGCGCCGCTGGCCTGGCGGCACGGGCTGAGCCCGGTCGACGTGGTCCTCGCCGTCGTCTTCTACCTCGTCAGCGGGCTCGGTGTCACCGTCGGCTTCCACCGGCACTTCACGCATGGTTCGTTCAAGGCGCGGCGGCCGTTGCGCATCGCGCTCGCGCTGGCGGGCAGTCTCGCGGTGCAGGGGCCGGTGGTCACCTGGGTCGCCGACCACCGCAAGCACCACCGGTTCTCGGACAAGGACGGTGACCCGCACTCGCCCTGGCGGTACGGCCGTTCGCCGGCCGCGCTGGCCAGGGGCATGCTCCACGCCCATCTCGGCTGGCTCTTCGAGACGGAGCACGCCTCGCCCCGGCGGTATGCGCCGGACCTCGTCAAGGACCGGACGCTGATGCTGATCTCGCGCCGTTTCGGGCTCCTGGTCCTGGTCTCGCTCGCTCTGCCCGCGCTGCTCGGCGCGGCGCTGACCCGGTCCTGGCAGGGCGGGCTGACCGCGTTGTTCTGGGCGGGGCTGGTGCGGATCTGTCTGGTGCACCATGTCACCTGGTCGATCAACTCCATCTGTCACGCGGCCGGTTCGCGTCCCTTCCGCAGCCGGGACAGGTCGGGGAACGTGTGGTGGCTGGCCCCGCTGTCCTTCGGTGAGTCCTGGCACAACCTCCACCACGCGGATCCCACCAGTGCCCGGCACGGTGTGCTCACCGGCCAACTGGACGCCAGCGCCCGGCTGATCCGCTGGTTCGAGCGGCTCGGCTGGGCGTACGAGGTCCGCTGGCCGGACGGCCGCAGGCTGGACTCCAGGCGGACCGACACCGACTGACCGGCGGCTCCCGCTGCCGCCCGCCGCCGGCGATCCCGGGATGGATTTCCTCGGCCTGCCCCGAAAGCACTCCCGCGGCCCGGTCTCGTGAGGGACCGGGCCGCGGGAGCGGGGCGGGACAGGTGGTTCGGGGGTCAGGCCGTGGTGGCCGTGTGGGGTTGTTGCGGGCCGGGCCTGGGGCGGGTGCGGGTCCAGGACGGGTCGGCGGCGGGGTCAGGAGTGGGGGGTCGGTCCATGGTGCGTGGGCCTCCTGAGGTGTGGGGGTGGTGGGCTAGTCCGGGGCCGTCGACAGCTCGGCCCAGACGACGCGTGGGGCGGGCCCCTCGGGTGTGAGCGCGACGCCCCAGTCCTGGCTGAGCGCGTCGACCAGGAAGAGTCCGCGTCCGTTCTGCTCGGTGGGTCCGGCCTGCCGGGGTCTGGGGAGTGTGAAGCCGCCGTTCTGGTCCTCGACCTCGATCCGGACGCGGTCGTCGAGGGCGATCACCCGGCACATGATGCGCCGGCCGGCCGAGTGCACGACCGCGTTGGTGACCAGCTCGGAGGTGACCAGTACCGCGTTCTCGCGGGCGTCCTCGCACACGCCCCAGGAGGCGAGCAGCTCGCGTACCTCCCGGCGGGCGCTGCCGACCGCGTGCGGCGCCGCCGCCAGGTCGAACGTGTGGCTCTTCGGAGGGATCGGATGGGCCCCGGAGGCGAACCGGTCGAGGCCTTGCGGCCCAGGGAGTCGACCGAGGCGCTCGCCTCCGGGTGGTCTGTGGGTGCCTGTCGGCTCCGACGGGCGGTAGGGGCCCTGGGCGTCGGCCGTCAGGGCCGGTGCGGGCCGACCGGGCATCCGGTCGTCGGGTAGTCGGTCGAGCGGCTGTGGGAGAGAGGGCGGGGCCATCGCCGTGCGCCTTTCGTCCGGCTTCGCAGCGGGGGGGGGTGAGCGGTGTCGCGTCCGCCTCGGCCGCTGGAGGGGGCAGACGACGACCCGTGCCTGGCCGGCGCCGGATCGCAGCCCAGGTCTCCCCCAACCGGACTGCCTCGCCTGCTCCTTGGTCGGCCGGAGCAGTGAGTCCACTGTGACATCGACCAACATCGCCTCGCAACCAGCAAGTTGAAAATTGCAAGAAGCGAAGTGCATGCTGCTCCCGACAAGAAGTGATCGAATGAGTCCGTGAACCGATCATGATGGCGTGATCACGGTGACCCTGAAACCTGGTACGAGGGGGTAGGGCGTGACCTCGGAGACCGACTGGGGCGGTGCCCCTTCCGTCCTGCGCATGATCCTCGGCAGGCAGCTGGAGGAGATGCGGACCCGGGCCGGCCTGACGTACGAACAGGCGGGCGCCGCGATCGGCGTCAGCCACTCCACGATCCGCCGGATGGAGGCGGCCAAGGTCGCCCGGCTCCGGCTGGCCGACGCCGAGAAGCTCCTCCAGGTGTACGGGGTGACCGAGCGCCAGGAGGTCGACACCTTCCTGCAGTCGGTCCGCGAGGCCAACAAGCGGGGCTGGTGGCACACCTACCGGGACGTGATGCCGGACTGGTTCGCCGCGTATCTCAGCCTGGAACAGGCCGCGTTGCAGATCCGCGCCTACGAGAACGAGTTCGTGCACGGTCTGCTGCAGACCCGCGCGTACGCCGCCGCCCTGCTCGGCGCCGGCAACCCGCACGCGTCCGGTGAGTCCACCGAGCGCATGGTGGCGCTGCGCATGCGCCGCCAGGAACTGATCACCAAGGAGTCGCCGCCGCGGCTGTGGGTGGTGATGGACGAGACGGTGCTGCGCTGGCCGGTCGGCGGTTCCGAGGTCATGCGCGCCCAGGTCGACCACCTGATCGAGATCAACCGGCTCCCCAACGTCACCTTGCAGATCATGCCCTTCGCCAACGGCCCGCACCCCGCGATGCGCGCGGGTGCGTACCACCTCTTCCGGTTCAAGGCCCCCGAACTGCCCGACATCGTCTATCTCAACGGCCTGGTGGGCGCTGTCTACCTGGACAAGGGCGACGACGTCGTGGTCTACCGCGAGGCCCTGGACCGGTTGGGCGCACAAGCGGCGCCCGCCAGAAAGACCGAGGCCTTCCTCGGTGCGATTCGCAAGGAGCTCTGACGTGCACCACCCCGTACACAACGGCATTCCGTCCCGGCAACTCGGCGCGCGCGGCTGGTCCAAGCCGTGGAGCGACGACGCCGGCGGCGCCTGCGTGGAAGTGAAGAAGCTGGCCGACGGCCGGGTCGCGGTACGCCAGTCGACCGACCCCGACGGTCCGGCGCTGGTCTTCACGCCCCGGGAGATGACGACTTTCCTGTCCGGTGTGAAGGCGGGTGACGCCGACTTCCTGATGTGACCCCTGTTTCTGGAACTTCCTTGCTATAGCTGATCGTTCAACCAACCCCCCACACCCGACGCAGCACCCCGCAGTCCCTCCGAACACCCCCGCATCCCCCCTCACCTGAATGGGAGACACGGCGTTGCCCGACAACGGATGGCCGGCCGACCGCATCGACACCGAGAACGCGCACTCCGCGCGGATCTACGACTACATCCTGGGCGGCAAGGACTACTACCCCGCCGACCAGGAGGCGGGTGACGCCATGTCCCGGGAGTGGCCCGCGCTCCCGATCCACATGCGTGCCAACCGCGACTGGATGAACCGCGCGGTGCGCTGGCTCGCCGAGGAGGCGGGCATGCGCCAGTTCCTGGACGTCGGGACGGGCATCCCCACCTCCCCGAACCTCCACGAGATAGCCCAGGCGGTGTCCCCGGAGTCCCGGGTCGTCTACGTGGACAACGACCCGATCGTCCTCACCCTCTCCCAGGGCCTGCTCTCCAGCACGCCCGAGGGCCGCACGGCCTACATCGAGGCGGACTTCCGCGATCTGACGGACCTCTTCGAGGCCCCCGAACTGCGCGAGACCATCGACCTGGACCAGCCGGTCGCGCTCACGGTGATCGCCATCGTCCACTTCATGCTCGACGCGGACGACGCGGTGGGCGTCGTACGGCGGCTGCTGGAGCCGCTGCCGTCGGGCAGCTACCTGGCGATGTCCATCGGCACCGCCGAGTTCGCGCCCGAGGAGGTGGGCCGGGTCGCCCGCGAGTACGCGGCCCGCAACATGCCGATGCGGCTGCGCACCATCGACGAGGCCGAGCAGTTCTTCGAGGGCCTGGAACTGGCCGAGCCCGGCATCGTCCAGGTGCACAAGTGGCACCCGGACGGCACCGGCGAGCAGGGCATCCGCGACGAGGACATCGCGATGTACGGAGCGGTCGCCCGCAAGCCGTGACCCGACTCCGTGCCGGGGCCCGGCTCACCTTCCCGGCCCCGGCACGGTCGCCCGGCCCCGACGGCCCCGCCCGGCGCGGCAGCCGGCCGCGCCGGACTCAGGCGTACGGGTCGAAGGCGATCCCGGACGGTTGGGAGTTCGCCAGGCCGGACTCGAAGGAGCCGTCCTTGATCTTGATGGTGGCGTCCCCGAAGTCCGCGTTCATGAGCTTGTCGCGGAACCCGCCCGGGTAGCCGTTCCAGCCGACCAGCCGCGGGAAGAACCAGCCGCCGGTCACGTTCTCCGGCGGGTCGTCGTTCGTGTTGGCGAACCGGAAGTCGTGCGTGGACAGACCGTCCTTGTGGTAGACGATCTTCGGGTGGGTGCCGTCGAAGCGGATCGCGGAGGCGGCCGCCACCTGGTAGCCGGTGTGCTGGGACACCGAGACGTACCGCACCTGGTCGCCGGAGATCCACACCACCACGTGCTCCCAGTCGTGCCGGTGCCCGATGGCCAGCGGCCCGTAGGTGGCCTGGTCCTTCTCGAAGTAGCTGGCGTACATCACCGCGCACCAGCCGTTGTCGCACTTCTCGCGCGAATACGTGTTGGCGTTGGCGAGCTGCGCGTAGTCGTGGCAGTGGCCGTTGACGTCACCGCCCGGCGCCAGACCGGGGTTGAGGGTGCCGTCGGCGCCGATGGCCGCCGTGGCGTAGCAGCCGTCGCCGTCGTAGTCGTACGCCGGGGAGAACGTCTGCTCCAGTCCGTCGGCGTTCTGCGGCAGCAGTGTCAGGACGTCCGCGTGGGCGGTGGCGGGCACCGCGACGACCAGGGCGAGCGCGCCCAGGACGGCGGCGAGCGCCTTGCCGAACGGCCGTACACGGGTGGGGGGTTGCGGGTCGGGCATGTGTCGACTCCCTGTCTCCGAAGGCGAGCCGGAGTCTGGCAGGGACCCAGTGGTCGAGACCACCCACGGAACTGAACCTTGCCACAAAGCCGGTTGAACAGCTGCCCGACCGTTATCCCAACAGCCCTGCTGTGAGCCCCTGTTGAGTTGCTGTCAACCGTCCGGATGCGCTTGCCGCGCACCGAGGCCCGGCGCCACGCTTCTGGTCGGCTCATCCCCCCACCACCCGAAAGGGAGCCCTCGTGAGCGACTCAGACACGCGGTCCGCCGTACTGGACCGACGCGGATTCCTCGGCGCCGCCGTCGCGGCCGGGCTGCTCGGCACGCTGCCCGCGCCGGCCGAGGCACGCAGCGCCGCCGACCCGGTCACCACGGAGTCCGGCCAGGTCACCGGGGTCACGGGCGGCCTGCGGGGCGTCACCGTCTACAAGGGCATCCCCTACGGCGCCTCCACCGCCGGGGACGGCCGCTGGCGCCCGCCGCAGCCGGCCCCCGCCTGGGACGGCGTCCGGGCCGCCGACTCCTTCGGACCCGCCTGCCCGCAGCCCGTCACCGGCATCCCCGCCGACCAGGTGCCCGAGCTGAGCGAGGACTGCCTCAACCTCGACATCTGGACGGCGGCGACGGGTTCGGGCGACGCCCGGCCCGTCCTCGTCTGGCTCTACGGCGGCGACCGGGCCCTGTGGTCAGGCCAGGAGATCTACAACGGCTCGATGCTCGCCTCCAAGGGCCTGGTCGTCGTCACCCCCAACCACCGCGTCGGCCCGCTCGGCGGTCTCGCCCACCCCGCCCTGAGCGCCGAGTCCGGATACGGCGGCTCCGGCAACTGGGGCATCCTGGACGCCGTCGCCGCCCTGGAGTGGGTCCAGCGCAACATCGGCGCGTTCGGCGGCGACCCCGGCCGGGTGACGCTCGCGGGCTGGGCGCAGGGCGCCTCCTTCGTGAACATCCTGCTGGCCTCCCGCCGGGCCCGGGGCCTCTACCACCGCGCGCTGCTCTCCTCGGGCGTGCGCTCCACCAAGGACCCGGCGCTCGCCCAGGACCCCGCCCGCTACCGGACCCTCGCGGACGCCGAGGCCAACGGCACCGCCCTCGCCGCAGCCCTGGGCGCCGCCGACCTCGCCGCGCTGCGCGCGCTGGACGCCGACGACCTGGTCGCCCGCGCCTGCGCCGACACCGCCGCCGACTTCGGCCACGTCCTGGACGGATACGTCCTGCCGGACACCTACACCGCCGTGCTGGAGGACCGCGCCGAGACCGACGTACCCCTGCTCACCGGCGTCTGCCAGGACGCCAACGGCGCCTCGCCCGACCTGAAGCTGACCCTCGACGAGTACCGGGCCCGCGCCGAGTCGCAGTTCGGCCCGCTGGGGCTCACGGACACCTTCCTCCAGCTCTACCCGGCGGACACCGACACGGCGGCCGCCCAGCAGTACAGCGCCTACGCCCGGGACGAGGAACGCGTCTCCGCCTTCCTGTGGGCCGCGCAGTACCAGGACACGGCCGGCAACTCCGGCCCCGTGCACACCTACTTCTGGACCCGCGTACCGCCCGGGTACGACGACACCAACCCGGTCGTCGGCACCGCCGCGACCGGCGCCTTCCGCGGCTCCGACGTCTACTACCTGCTCGGCTTCCTCTACAACACCGACCGCCCCTGGACCTCCAAGGACTACGACACCGCCGACACCACCGCCTCCTGCGTCGCCCGCTTCGCCGCCACCGGCGACCCGAACGGCGGCTCCCTCACCACCTGGCCGGCGTTCGCCACCGACACCCCGCAGACCATGGAGCTCGGCGCCCGCTCCGGCACCCTCGCGGTCGCCGACAGCGACGCCAAGCTGGCCTTCCTGAAGACGTACCTGCAAGCACAGACCAGGGAGTTCTGAGGCGGGTCCGTCAGGCGCGGGCGGAGCCGTGGCCGAGGATGCCGTGGTGGTCGCGGCGGTGCCCGGAGGCGGTGCGGTGCAGGGCGATCAGGGCCGCGTCGTCTCCGAGGCGGCCGCCCGCGTGGGCCAGCAGATCGCGCCGGATGTGGTGCAGCAGCGTCTCCGGAGCGGCGTCGGTCCACTGCGCGACCCGCTCCGCCAGCGGGTAGAAGCGGCCCTGCGCGTCCCGGGCCTCGACCACACCGTCGGTGTAGAGCAGCAGGGTGTCGCCCGGCTCGAAGGAGAACACGTCCAGCGTGTGCTCGGCGCCGTTCGCGGCGGGCACGCCCAGCGGCGGCGACGGGTGCAGGCTCGGCACGGTGACCGCGTGCCCCGGACTGAGCAGCAGCGGCGGCGGGTGGCCGCAGCTGGTCATCCGGGTGAGCGGGTCCTCGTCGGGGATCTCGACCAGCAGCGCGGTGGCGAACCGCTCACCGGCCTCCTCCGGCGGCTCCAGGTCCGCCGCGTAGTGGTGCACGGTCTGCTCCAGGGCGCCGGCCAGCTCCGGCAGCGTGACCTTGCGGTGGGCGGCCTCCCGGAAGGCGCCCAGCAGCAGGGCCGCCTCGCCGATCGCGGACAGCCCCTTGCCCCGGACGTCGCCGATCAGGACCCGGACCGCGCCGTCGCGCCGGGTGGCCGCGTACAGGTCCCCGCCGATCTGCGCCTCGTCCTCGGCCGCCATGTACAGGGAGGCGATCCGCAGCGGGCCGATCTGCTCGGGCAGCGGCCACATCAGCACGTGCTGTGCGGCCTCGGCGACCGTGCGCACCTGCGCCAGCTGGGCCCGCCGCCGCTCCCGGACCGCGCCGTAGACCACCACCATCACCGAGAGCAGCGTCAGGGTGACGATCTGCACGATGTGGTTGGCGGTGCCCAGCCCGCCCTGGACGACCGCTATCAGCGCCTGGGCGGCCACTGCCAGCACTCCGACGAGCGCCGTCGCCCGGGGGCCGGCGAAGGACGGGGTGAGCGCGGGGGCGATGACCAGGGCGGGACCCAGATGGATGTCCTGCGGCGAACGGAGGTCCGCCACCGTGATCACCACGATGAGCGCGATCGGGAGCAGCAGCAGGGCATGGGACGACCGCCCCGCCTGCCACCGCACCGCCGCACCGTTCTGCCGGGTCCCCATGCCACAAGAGTGCGCCGCCCGCGGTCGACCGGCCACCGAGACCCGGCGTGGCGTCCCTACAGGTCCACGGAGCGCATGCCGGCCTCGTCGTAGCGCTCGCCCGCCGCCCTGGGCACCTCGGCCTCGATCCGGGCCAGGTCCTCCTTGGTCAGCTCCACGTCGACCGCGCCCGCGTTCTGCTCCAGGTAGGTGCGGCGCTTGGTGCCCGGGATCGGGACGATCCCGTCGCCCTGGGCCAGCACCCAGGCGAGCGCCAGCTGCGCCGGGGTGACGTCCTTCTCGGCGGCGATCTCCTTGACCTTGGCGGCCAGCCGCAGGTTCGCCTCCAGGTTGTCCCCGGTGAAGCGGGGGCCGGAGCGGCGCCAGTCGCCCGCGTCGAGATCGTCGGGGGAGGAGAACCGGCCGGCCAGGAAGCCGCGGCCCAGCGGCGAGTAGGGCACGAAGCCGATGCCCAGCTCCCGGCAGGTGGGCAGCACGCCGTCCTCCGGGTCCCGCGACCACAGCGAGTACTCCGTCTGGACGGCCGTGACCGGGTGCACCGCGTGCGCCCGCCGGATCGTCTCGGGGCCCGCCTCGCTCAGCCCGATGTGCCGCACCTTGCCCTCGGCGACCAGCTCGCCCAGCGCGCCGACGGTCTCCTCGATCGGCACGTCCGGGTCGACCCGGTGCTGGTAGTACAGGTCGATGTAGTCGGTGCCCAGCCGCCGCAGGGAGCCGTGGACCGAGCTGCGGACGTGCTCCGCCGAGCCGTCCTGGCGCCCGATGGTGCTCATGTCCCCCGGGACGGCGTCGTCCATCCGGTAGTTGAACTTCGTCGCGATCACGTACTCGTCCCGGTGCCCCCGGACCGCCTCGCCGACCAGCGACTCGTTGGTGAGCGGGCCGTAGAGCTGCGCGGTGTCGAGGAAGGTGACCCCGAGCTCCAGCGCCCGGTGGATGGTCCGTACGCCCTCGTCCTGGTCGGCCGTGCCGTAGAAGGCGGACATGCCCATGCAGCCGAGGCCGATGGCCGAGACCGGCAGATCCCGCAGAGTGCGCTGTTGCATGTGAACCCAGCCTTTCCCGCTGACTCGTTCTTCACCACGGACGCTACGACTTCAAGAGCACTCGAAGTGAAACGGGCGACGCCGCCGCGGCGGACCCGGTAGACAGGGACGCATGCTGCTGCGCCAGCTCGAGTACCTCGTCGCGCTCGCCCGGGAGCGGCACTTCGCCCGGGCCGCCGCGGCCTGCCACGTCTCCCAGCCCTCACTGTCCGCGGCGATACGGCGGCTCGAACACGAACTGGCGGTGCCGATCGTGCGCCGGGGCCGCCGCTACGAGGGCCTGACCCCCGAGGGCGAGGTCGTGCTCGCCTGGGCGCACCGCATCCTCGCCGAGGGGGACGCGCTGCGCCAGGAGCTGTCGGCGCTGCGGGACGGTCTGACCGGCACCCTGCGCCTGGGGATCGTCCCCACCGCCGTCCCCGTCGCCTCGCTCCTCACCGGCCCCTTCTGCGACCGGCACCCGCACGCCCGGGTGGCCATGGAGTCCCTGTCGTCCGCCGACATCCGGCGCGGCCTCGCCGGGTTCGAGCTCGACGCGGCCATGACCTACCTGGACGACGACGAACTGCGGCAGGTGCGGCGCTTCCCGCTCTACGAGGAGCGCTACGTGCTGCTCACCCCGGCCGACGGCCCGCTCGGCGACACGGCCACCGCGACCTGGGCGCAGGCCGCCGGGCTCCCGCTCTGCCTGCTCGGACGCCGGATGCGCAACCGGCGGATCATCGACGAGTGCTTCGCCGCCGACGGAGCCGCCCCCGTCCCGGCCGTCGAGTCCGACAGCGTGGCCGGACTCTACGCCCACCTCCCCGGCGGCCGCTGGTCCAGCGTGATCTCGCACGCCTGGCTGCACATGTTCGGCGTACCGGCCGGCATGCGCGTGGTCCCCCTGGAGGGACCGGCCCACGGCCCCCGCGTGGGGCTCGTCGTCGCCCGCAGCGAACCCCAGTCCGTGCTCGCGCGGGCGCTGGTGCGGGTCGCCCGGGAGGCCGGCCTCAGGGACGCCCTCGACAGCCGCCTGCACGCCGTGCTGGACGGCCGCGGCTGATAGGAGCCGGCTATCACGGCATAGCAACGTTCGCTTTGACCTGCGCGGTTGACCCCAAGGATCGTGAAAGGCACCCATCCGCAACGGAGTTGAGGAGCCGCCGCCATGGCCAAGGTGCTCTGCGTGCTGTACGACGACCCGACCGACGGATACCCGAAGAGCTACGCCCGCGACGGCATCCCCGTCATCGACCACTACCCGGGCGGCCAGAGCGCCCCCACCCCCGAGGCGGTCGACTTCGTCCCCGGCCGCCTCCTCGGCAGCGTCTCCGGCGAACTCGGCCTGCGCGCCTTCCTGGAGAAGGCCGGACACACCCTCGTCGTCACCTCCGACAAGGACGGCGCGGACTCCGTCTTCGACCGTGAACTCGCCGACGCGGACGTCGTCGTCTCGCAGCCGTTCTGGCCCGCCTACCTCACCCCCGAGCGCATCGCCGCCGCCGGTAACCTCAAACTGGCCGTCACCGCGGGCATCGGCTCCGACCACGTCGACCTCGACGCCGCGATCGCGCACGGGGTGACGGTGGCCGAGGTGACGTACTCCAACAGCATCAGCGTCGCCGAGCACGTGGTGATGACGATCCTCGGGCTGGTGCGGAACTACCTGCCGTCCCACCGGGTGGTGCTCGACGGCGGCTGGAACATCGCCGACTGCGTGAGCCGCTCCTACGACCTGGAGGGCATGCACGTCGGCACCGTCGCCGCCGGCCGGATCGGCCTCGCCGTGCTGCGCCGCCTCGCGCCCTTCGACGTCCGGCTGCACTACACCGACCGCACCCGGCTGCCCGAGGCGGTGGAACGCGAGCTGAACCTGACCTTCCACGAGAGCACGGCGGACATGGTCCCGCACTGCGACGTCGTCACCGTCAACGCGCCCCTGCACCCGCAGACCGAGGGACTGTTCGACGACCGGCTCATCGGCACCATGAGGCGCGGCGCGTACCTCATCAACACCGCGCGCGCCCGGATCGCCGACCGGGACGCCGTCGACCGGGCCCTGCGCGGCGGACAGCTGGCCGGGTACGCGGGCGACGTCTGGTACCCGCAGCCCGCGCCCGCGGACCACCCGTGGCGCACCATGCCGCACCACGGGATGACCCCGCACATCTCCGGCTCCAGCCTCTCCGCGCAGGCCCGCTACGCGGCCGGCACCCGGGAGATCCTGGAGTGCTGGCTCGCCGGCCGGCCGATCCGCGACGAGTACCTGATCGTCGACGGCGGCGCCCTGGCCGGCACGGGAGCCAGGTCCTACTCGGTGAACACCCGCTAGGGCTTGAGCCGGACGGGCAGCTCGAACAGGTCGTTCTGGGTGACCACCGGCTTGTTGCGCAGCTCGGCGGCCGGCACCGCCAGGTCCAGGCCGGGGAAGCGGCCGTACAGCGCGGGCAGCGCGACCCCCGCCTCCAGCCGGGACAGCGCCGCGCCCGGGCAGACGTGCGGGCCGTGCCCGAAGGAGATGTGCCGGTTCCTGGTCTCCCGGGTGATGTCGAACTTCCCGGCGCTCGGCCCGTGCGCGTTCTCGTCGCGGCCTATCGCGGCGTACGACACGATGAGCGCGTCGCCCGCCGGGAGCACCTTGTCGCCGACCTGGACGTCCTCGGTGGCGAAGCGGATCAGGACGTGCGAGGTCGGGGTGGACCAGCGCAGGGTCTCCTCGACCACCGCCGACCAGTCCACCTCGCCGGAGAGCACCTTGGCCCGCTGCCCGGGGTGGGTGGAGAGGTTGACGACGGCGTTGACGATCAGGGAGATCGTCGTCTCGTGACCGGCCGCCACCATCAGCTGGAGGGTGGAGACGATCTCCGCGTCCGTGAGGCTGTCGCCGTCCTCGGAGGCCAGGATCAGCGCGCTGGTGAGGTCGTCGCCGGGCGCGGCCCGCTTGGCGGCGACCGTCTGCGCCATGATCCCGGCCAGCTCCGTGAGGGTCGCGATGACCTCCTCGGGCGGCGTGAGGGTGGAGAAGAACTTCTCGAACAGCACCTTCAGCCGGGGGAGTTCGGCCTCGTCGATGCCCATCAGGTCGGCGACCACGTACATCGGCAGCGGGTAGGCGAAGGCCGCCTTGAGGTCGACGCTCTCCGCGCCCTCGGGAAGCGCGTCCAGCAGGTCCTGGGTGAGCTTCTCGATGCGCGCGCGCATCTCCTCCACCCGGCGCGGGGTGAGCGCCTGCGCGACCAGGGTGCGCATCCTGCGGTGGTCGGCGCCGTCCACGGTGAGCATCGAGCGGCCGGGGTTGGCCAGGCCGATCAGCGGCCAGTCCGGCGCGATCTCCCCGCGCTGCCAGGCGCCCCACACGTTGATGTCCTTGACCAGACGCGGGTCGGTGAGCAGTGCCCTGGCCTCGGCGTGCCGGGTGACGGCCCACACCGGCACCCCGCCGGGCAGTTCCACCGCGGCCAGCGGACCGGCGGCGCGCAGCCGCTCGCTCTCGCCGTCGAGGTCGCTGACGAAGGGGTCGAGGGCGATCCGGGTTTGTTCGGTACCGGTCGTCATCGTGACGTGCCTCCCAGGGCAGGGTCGGGTAACTGCGCCATCGGTGTGCTGCGCCTGTCTGTCGATGCGAAGGTGCGGAGGTACTGAGCACAGAGGTACTGAGCACAGAGGTACTGAGCACAGAGGTACTGAGCACAGAGGTACTGAGCACGGACGTGCTGAGTTCGGACGTGCTGAGGTGTGCAGGTGCGGGTCAGCGGACCGGGACGGGGCTGAACCGGACCGGCAGCTCGGTCAGTCCGCGCAGCCAGGGCGAGGGCCGCCGGGTGAGGGAGCCGGCCGGGATCGCCAGGTCGATGTCGGGCAGCCGGTCCAGCACCACCTCGATGCCGGTCCGCGCGATCACCTCGGCGATCTCCTGCGCGGGGAACGGGCAGCGGTGCTCGCCGTGCCCGAAGGAGAAGTGCGCGTTGTTGCCGCCGGTCAGCGCGGACGCGTCGGTGCGGACCTGCGGGTCCGAGTTGGCGCCCTGCAGACCGAGCAGCAGCAGGTCACCGGCGCGGATCCGGCGCCCGCCCAGCTGGGTGTCCCGGACGGCCCAGCGCCCGGCGATGTTCTGACTGGGGGTGTCCTCCCACAGCACCTCGTTCATCGCCTCCGCGACACTGTTGCGGCCGCCGAACAGGGAGGCCGCGAACCGGTCGTCGGTGAGCATCAGCCGCAGCGAGTTGCCGATCCAGTCGGCGGTCGGCTGGTGCCCGGCCGCCATCATGACCATCAGGTCCTGGGAGATCTCCTCGTCGGTGAACCCGCTCGTGTTCTGGAGCATCCGCGACACCACGTCGTCGGCCGGGCCCGCCTTCCGGTCGGCCAGCAACTGCGCCATGGACGTGGCCAGGTGTATCTGGCCGGCGATCGCCCGCTCGCGCCCGTCGATCATGTCGTTGAGCGCGGTGACCAGGCCCGGCCCCTCCTCGTCGGAGAAGCCGAACAGCCGCGCCAGCACCCGTACCGGCAGCAGCATCGCGTACTGGCCGATCAGGTCGGCCTCGCCGATCGAGCACACGCCGTCGATCAGCTCGTCCGCGAACCGCTCGGCGTGGCGGCGCAGTTCGAACGGGTCGACGGCCTCCAACGCGTCGTTGATCATGCCGGCGCGCTCGCGGTGCCGCTCGCCGACGGTGTAGAGGATCGACGGCTGCTTGCGGCCGATCATCGGCAGCAGCGGCCAGTCGTCCGGGATCATGTCCCACTGGTTCCACAGGTCGGAGTCCCGGCTGAACAGCGCCGGGTCGCCGGTGACCTGGTGCAGCTCTCGGTAGCCGAGCACCAGCCAGGCGGGCACGTCACCGTCGAGCACGACGGGTGTCACGGCACCGTGGTCGCGCCGCATCTCCCGGTACAGCTGCGCCGGGTCGGTCTGGAACCGCGGGCCGCTCAGCGGCACGGCTTCGGGGGTCACACGAACTCCTGTCGGGGCGGGTCGGCCGGCGCGGACAGGCCGGCGTACCGGTTCTTGACGTGCTGGACCAGCGTGATCAGCACCTGCTTGCCGGACTCCCGGGACCGGGCGTCGCACTGCACCAGCGGGACGTGCGGGTCGAGGTCGAGCGCGTGCCGGACGTCGTCGGTGGAGTGCAGGGTGCCGCCGAAGTCGTTGCAGGCCACGATGAACGGCGTGCCGTGCTTCTCCAGCCGGTCGATCGCGTACCAGGAGTCGCCGATCCGCCGGGTGTCGACGAGCACGACCGCGCCGAGCGTGCCGGAGAACAGCCGGTCCCACAGGAACCAGAACCGCTCCTGCCCCGGCGCCCCGAACAGGTACAGCACATTGCGGGCGTCCAGCGTGATCCGGCCGAAGTCGAAGGCCACGGTGGTCGCGGACTTGCCCCGCACGCCCCGGATGTCGTCGACCTGCTCGCCGGCCTGGGTCATCGTCTCCTCGGTGTTGAGGGGACGGATCTCGCTGACCGAGCGGACCAGGGTGGTCTTGCCGACGCCGAAGCCGCCCACGACCACGATCTTGAATCCGTTGTCGGCGGAGGCACCCAACGGGGTGCGCGCGTCAGAGATTGCGGAGTCCAACGAGCACCTGCTCCAGGATGTCGGGGTCGGTGATGGCCGGCCGGTGCGGATGGCGGGCGCTGACCCGGCCGGCCGCCAGCAGGTCGCCCAGCAGGATCTTGGTGATGCTCACCGGCAGGCGCAGCTCCGCGGCGACCTCGACCAGGGCGACGGGGAACTCGGCCATCCGCAGGATCGCCGCGTGCTCCGACTGCATGCCGGTCGTCGGCTCCGACTCGGCCACGACCAGCGTGACCAGGTCGAAGGGGTTGTCGGGTCCGGCACCGCTGCGGCCACCGGTGATGGTGTAGAGGCGGTCGGGCGCGTCGTCCCGTCCCGGCCGGCTCATGACGTACGGGGCTGCGCGGTCAGGTGCTCGCCGAGCTGTTCCACGAGTTCGCTCATGTTGTGCCCGATCAGCCCGGGGTCCGCGTCCTCGGCGGTCACCACCGCCAGGTGGGCGCCCTCGCCGGCCTCGACGATGAAGAGCACGCCTCCGTAGAACTCGGTCATGGCCGACCGTACGCCGCCGCTGCCGTCGCCGAACTCGATCGACGCCCCGTGCGACAGCGACTGGATGCCGGCGGCGATCGCCGCGAGCTGGTCGGCCTGGTCGACGGAGAGCTCGGGCGTACGGCAGAGTTTCAGCCCGTCGCGGGAGAGCACGAGAGCGTGCCGCGCGCCGGGGGTGCGCTCCAGGAGGCCCTCGATGAGCCAGGTGAGCTTGTCGTCGGCGGTGGTCCTGCCGGTCATGAAGTGGTGTCGCCTTCCGGGAACGCGTGCGGACGGGAGGTGGGCTCGGTACCGGACTCCGGGTGGGGCGCGGGGGCCGGATCGTGCACGGGGGTGGGGGCGTACGGGGCGGCGGGCGCGTCTGCCGCGGCCGGGGGCTCTGCGGAGTCGGCGTCGGCCTGGCGGACGGCCTGCCGGAAGCTGCTGAAGCGGGCGGCGCGCACCTTGGCGTCCTTGGCGGCGGGCGCGGGACGCTGCTCCGCGGGCTGGGGCGCCGACTTGCGCTCGGCCTCGGCGAGGGTCCGGCCGCGGCGCCGCCTGGGCAGCGCACCCGTGCCGTCCTCGTCCTCGTCGGGCTCGGCGGAGTCGTGCACGGGCAGCGGGTCCAGCGGGGCCTCCACCGGTTCGGGCGTCGCGGCCTGTGCCGCCGGCGCGGACGCGGACGCGGGCTCGTCGGCGGACGGGCGGGTCAGCAGGTCCTGCGGGACCATCATCAGCACCCCGGTGCCGCCGCGTGCCGACGGCCGGAAGGACACCTTCAGACCGTGCTTGCGGGACAGCCGGCCGACGACCGCGAGACCGAGCCGGGTGCCGGTGAGACCGCCGAGTTCGGCCGCGTCACCGGAGACCGCGCGCTCGGCGCGGCGCAGCTGGACGTCGCTCATGATCAGTCCGCTGTCCTCCACGGACACGATGATCCCGGCCGGCACCTCCTCCACGTACACGTGGACCTCGGCCGTCGGGGGCGAGAAGTTGGCCGCGTTGTCGAGGATCTCGGCCAGCGCGTGCATGACGCCCTCGGCCGCGTGCCCGGCGACGGCGGCCTCGCTCACCGAGTGCACCCGCACCCGGCGGTAGCCGCTGATACGGCCCATCGCGCCGCGCAGGATCGACTCCATGCCGATCGGACGGGCCCAGCGACGGCCGGACCGGGCGCCGGTCAGCACGGCTATGGAGTCGGCGAGCCGGCCCGCCTGGGCGGTGCGGTGGTCCAGGTGCAGCAGGTCGGCGAGGATGTCCTCGCCGGTGTGCCGCTCCTCCATCTCCCGCAGGTCGGCGAGGGTGGCGGTGGCCAGGGCCTGCATCCGGCCGGCCGCGTTGCCGGCCGCGGCGACGGCCGTGTCGCGCTGGCGGGAGGCCTCGTCCAGCGAGGTGGTGAGAC
Organism: Streptomyces sp. NPDC104367; assembly: GCF_055583825.1. NCBI lineage: Bacteria > Bacillati > Actinomycetota > Actinomycetes > Kitasatosporales > Streptomycetaceae > Streptomyces > Streptomyces sp. NPDC104367. Next base: position 216,493 of record NZ_JBVJND010000004.1, read on the forward strand.
GGGCGCTCTCCTGCCGGTACCACTCCAGTTCCTGGCCGCTGTCCTCCTGGAGGCGTACCCGCTCCTGCTCGAAGGAGTCGGAGAACTCGTGGCGCTGATGGGCCAGTTCATCGATCAGCCGCTGCTGCTCCTGGCGGGCCTCGTCGGTGAGGCGGGCCTGTTGCTGCAGCAGCCGTCCTATGTCCTGGTTCACCGCCTCCAGCCGCTGCCGGGCCCTGCGGGCTGCCTGCCCCGCGTGGACGGCCCAGGTCACCGCCGCGCAGAAGAGCAGGGCGGCCGCACCTGCCCCCAGCGCGAGGGGCGTCCGCACCGATGCCGGTGCGGCGGCCACCGCGGCGGTGACGGCCAGCGCCGACAGGGCGACGGTCAGAACGAAGGTCGGAGCGAGAGATCGGAGGGCAGGTCGATCGCCGGGATGCGTGGGCGCGGTCATCGGTCCGGTCTGGTCCTCGGGACGGGTAGGAAAACGGAGATCCGGTAAAGGAGAAGTGACGCTCGGTGCTGAACTGGGCGTCACTATACGAGAGATCGTGATCGAAACAGAACGGTTCCGGTCTCATTGCCTGAAACCGGCGTGGGGGGAGCCTGACTTGCTGTCTTCCGGCTGTCAACGCTCCCGCGCACCGCTCCGCCTGAACACCTCCCCCGCCACCGCCACCGGCCCGCCCGGTCGCCTCGGGCAAGCATCACGAATCCGAGGTTCGAAAAGGTCGGTCGTAGCTCCCACATCGTCGCAAATGATCCAAACCGCTCTACGATGACGATGACGATGACGTGGAACGGGCGGGGCAGGGTGCCGAGGGGGCGATGCCTTTCATGAGCGGCGACGGAGACCTGCAGCGTGGTGGAGCCGGTACGGCTGCTCGTCCGGCGCGGACCGTCCGGGCCGCTCCTGGCCTTCGTGGCCGCCTCGGGCGTCGTCCTCCGCCACGACCTCGCCCGGCACCCCCTCGGCGGACGGCTGGTGTGGCACCCGGGCGGAGTCACCGCCGGCCTGCCCCTGTGGCTGTCCCTGCCGCGCACCCCGGTGTCGCTGTACGTCCCGGCACCGTCCCGCCACCCGGTGCCGTCCTTCCCGCTCCCCTGAGACCCCGCGGGGCACGCGATCGACCCGCCGAAGTGTTCAACGACGTCAATGTGATGGTTTTCGCACTTCAGCCAGTCCGGGCAACCCCTAGGGTTGCGGCGAGCTACGGAGGGTCGCGGCTGACACCATGGTGTTCGTCGCCGGCAGGCTGAAGGGATCCAGGCATGTTCCGCAAGGTGCTGGTCGCCAACCGTGGAGAGATCGCCATCCGCGCGTTCCGCGCGGGGTACGAGCTGGGTGCGCGCACGGTCGCCGTGTTCCCGCACGAGGACCGCAACTCGCTGCACCGGCTGAAGGCCGACGAGGCGTACGAGATCGGGGAGCCGGGCCATCCGGTACGGGCCTACCTGTCCGTCGAGGAGATCGTGGCCGCCGCCCGCCGGGCCGGGGCCGACGCGGTCTACCCGGGCTACGGCTTCCTCTCCGAGAACCCCGAACTCGCCCGCGCCTGCGAGGAGGCGGGCATCACCTTCGTCGGGCCCGACGCCCACACGCTGGAGCTGACCGGCAACAAGGCCCGCGCGGTCGCCGCCGCCCGCGCCGCCGGTGTACCGGTGCTGGGCTCCTCGGCGCCCTCCAACGACATCGACGAACTGGTCCGGGCCGCCGAGGAGATCGGCTTCCCGGTGTTCGTGAAGGCCGTCGCCGGCGGCGGCGGCCGCGGCATGCGCCGGGTCGAGGACCCCGCCGCGCTGCGCGAGTCCATCGAGCAGGCCTCCCGCGAGGCGGCCTCCGCGTTCGGCGACCCGACCGTCTTCCTGGAGAAGGCCGTCGTCGACCCCCGCCACATCGAGGTGCAGATCCTCGCCGACGGCGAGGGCAACGTCATCCACCTCTTCGAGCGCGACTGCTCGCTCCAGCGCCGCCACCAGAAGGTCATCGAGCTGGCGCCCGCGCCCAACCTCGACCCGGCCCTGCGCGACCGCATCTGCGCCGACGCCGTCCGCTTCGCCCGCGAGATCGGCTACCGCAACGCCGGCACCGTCGAGTTCCTCCTCGACCCCGCGGGCAACCACGTCTTCATCGAGATGAACCCGCGCATCCAGGTCGAGCACACGGTCACCGAGGAGGTCACCGACGTCGACCTGGTCCAGGCCCAGCTGCGCATCGCCTCCGGCGAGACCCTCGCCGACCTCGGCCTCTCCCAGGAGACCGTGAAGCTGCACGGCGCGGCCCTCCAGTGCCGGATCACCACCGAGGACCCGGCCAACGGCTTCCGCCCCGACACCGGCCGCATCAGCGCCTACCGCTCCCCGGGCGGCTCCGGCATCCGCCTCGACGGCGGAACCACCCACGCGGGTACGGAGATCAGCGCGCACTTCGACTCGATGCTGGTCAAACTCACCTGCCGGGGCCGCGACTTCAGGGCCGCCATCGGCCGCGCCCGGCGCGCCGTCGCCGAGTTCCGCATCCGCGGCGTGGCCACCAACATCCCCTTCCTCCAGGCCGTCCTGGACGACCCGGACTTCCGGGCCGGCCGCATCACCACGTCGTTCATCGAGCAGCGCCCGCACCTGCTGACCGCCCGCACCTCCGCCGACCGCGGCACCAAGCTGCTCACCTACCTGGCCGACGTCACCGTCAACAAGCCGCACGGCGAGCGCCCCCACCTCGTCGAGTCCACCGCCAAGCTGCCCCCGCTGCCCGCCGGGGAGCCGCCCGCGGGCTCGCGCCAGCGCCTGGTCGAGCTCGGCCCCGAGGGCTTCGCCCGCCACCTGCGCGAGTCGCCCACCATCGGCATCACCGACACCACCTTCCGCGACGCGCACCAGTCGCTGCTCGCCACCCGCGTGCGCACCAAGGACCTGCTCGCCGTCGCCCCGGTCGTCGCCCGCACCCTGCCCGGGCTTTTCTCCCTGGAGTGCTGGGGCGGCGCCACCTACGACGTGGCGCTGCGCTTCCTCGCCGAGGACCCCTGGGAGCGGCTCGCCGCGCTGCGCGAGGCCGTCCCCAACATCTGCCTCCAGATGCTGCTGCGCGGCCGCAACACCGTCGGCTACACCCCGTACCCGACCGAGGTGACCGACTCCTTCGTCCAGGAGGCCGCCGCCACCGGCATCGACATCTTCCGCATCTTCGACGCCCTCAACGACGTCGGCCAGATGCGCCCCGCCATCGAGGCCGTGCGCGAGACGGGCACGGCGGTCGCCGAGGTCGCCCTCTGCTACACCGCCGACCTGTCCGACCCCGGCGAGCGCCTCTACACCCTCGACTACTACCTGCGGCTCGCCGAGCAGATCGTCGAGGCCGGCGCGCACGTCCTGGCCGTCAAGGACATGGCGGGCCTGCTGCGCGCCCCGGCCGCGGCCAAGCTGGTCTCGGCGCTGCGCCGTGAGTTCGAGCTCCCCGTCCACCTGCACACCCACGACACGGCGGGCGGCCAGCTGGCCACCTACCTCGCCGCGGTCCAGGCGGGCGCCGACGCGGTGGACGGCGCGGTGGCCTCCATGGCCGGTACGACCTCCCAGCCCTCCCTGTCGGCGATCGTCGCCGCGACCGACTACTCGGACCGTCCCACCGGGCTCGACCTGCGGGCGGTCGAGGACCTGGAGCCGTACTGGGAGAGCGTCCGCAAGGTGTACGCCCCCTTCGAGGCGGGCCTCGCCGCCCCGACCGGCCGGGTATACCACCACGAGATCCCCGGCGGGCAGCTCTCCAACCTGCGCACCCAGGCCGTCGCGCTCGGCCTCGGCGACCGCTTCGAGGACATCGAGGCGATGTACGAGGCCGCCGACCGCATCCTGGGCCGCCTGGTCAAGGTCACCCCGTCCTCCAAGGTGGTCGGCGACCTCGCGCTGCACCTGGTCGGCGCCGGGGTCGGCCCGGAGGACTTCGAGTCGACGCCCGACCGGTTCGACATCCCGGACTCGGTGATCGGCTTCCTGCGCGGCGAGCTGGGCACCCCGCCCGGCGGCTGGCCGGAGCCGTTCCGTACCAAGGCCATCCAGGGCCGCGCCGCGGCCAGGCCGGCGCCGGAACTCTCCGCCGAGGACCGCGAGGGTCTCGCCAAGGAGCCCCGCGCGACCCTGAACCGGCTGCTGTTCCCGGCCCCGACCCGCGAGTTCGAGACCCACCGCCAGACCTACGGCGACACCAGCGTCCTCGACAGCAAGGACTTCTTCTACGGCCTGCGCCCGGGCAAGGAGTACTCGGTCGACCTGGAGCCCGGAGTGCGGCTGCTGATCGAGCTCCAGGCGGTCGGCGAGGCCGACGAGCGCGGGATGCGCACGGTGATGTCCTCGCTCAACGGCCAGCTGCGGCCCATCCAGATCCGCGACCGGGCGGCCGCCTCCGACATCCCGGCCACCGAGAAGGCCGATCGCGCCAACCCCGGCCATGTCCCGGCCCCGTTCGCGGGTGTCGTCACCCTCGCGGTGACCGAGGGCACCGAGGTGGAGGCGGGCGCCACGGTGGCGACGATCGAGGCGATGAAGATGGAGGCCACCATCACCGCCCCGAAGGCCGGCCGCGTCTCCCGCCTCGCCATCAACCGCATCCAGCAGGTGGAGGGCGGCGACCTGCTGGTCGAGATCGCCTGAGCCGGGGACACCGCGGGGCCGGGGCGAGACGCCGCCCCGGCCCGGGAGCCGCCCTGGATCCGGCCGCTCGGCTCAGTTCCACATCGGGTAGGTCACGACCTGCGCGAAGCCCTGCGGCCTGGCGTCCGTGTAGGTCAGGGTCATCCGTGTGAAGTGCTGTACGTTCGGGTGCTTCTTCCACGCCGTCGGGCGGTCGAGCCGGATGGTCACCGGGTACTCGTGGAACTTGCCGGCCGCGCAGTACGGCTTGCAGTCGTTCACCGCGTTCACGCCCTGGGCGACGGCCGTGCTGTCGTTCCACTGGGTCCAGCGCATGCCCATCAGGCGGCTGTTGCCGTCACCGCAGGCCAGGATGAAGTCGGTCGGCCGGTAGCGCTGGTGCCAGACGCAGTCGACGAGCACGGGGTGCTGGGCCCGCGGTGCCGCGGCCGTTGTCGGCGGTGTCGCCGATGCCGTCGTCATGGCCGCCGTGAGCAGCAGGCATGCCCCGAGTCCGATCGCCGTTCCCGTCACTGGTCCGCGCATGGTCGCTCCCGCCCGTGCCGTCGTACTTGCCTCCTACGACGCTACGACCGTCCCGTGAGATGTACCACTTGCGCCGGATGGGCGATTCCGTTCGTGTCGTGCTCGTCGTAGTCCGTGGTGGAGCGGGGGACGACCTGGGTGAGCAGGCCGAGCACGAGGAAGACCCAGATCAGGACCTTCGCGGTGGTGTCCAGGAGCAGCGGCCGGGTAGCGGAGCGGGCCTCGTGCGCCTCCGCGGACTTCGCGGCCTCGGCCGTCGGCTGGTCGCCCAGCAGCCCCTTGGGGTAGACCGGCGTCAGCATGCTCGTGTAGGCGCCGAACCGCATCCGGTACCGGGCGACCGCGGCCGTGGCCCCGAAGACCGGCCCGGGCAGCCGCCCCCGCACGAGCGCGACGATCCAGAAGATCCAGCCGATCGTGAACCAGCCGGTCGTCGCCAGGTTGGTGACGACCGCGGCCGGGATCAGCAGGACCAGCCGGAACAGGACCGCGAGCCGGTTCAGCGTGGTGGGCCGCAGTTCGATCCGCACCGGGTACCCGGGCGCGTTCAGGGCGAACGGCGGATAGCGGTCCACCAGGAGCAGGGAGCTGGCCGCCACCCGGGTCTCGTACGCCAGGTACGTGCCGAGGAACGAGGCGATCGGGTCGGGCAGCCGGCCCAGGAAGAGCGCCGCGAACCAGCCGGCCACCGTCACGAAGAACGCCGCGATGCCCAGCACGCAGAGCACGACGTACTGCGGGACCAGCAGCAGCCAGCGCAGCAGCACCGTCCAGCGGCGCTGCGGCCCGGGTGCGGGGATGTCGAGCGCGGGCCGCCACTCGGCGCCGTCCGCGCCGACGGGAGGACGTGGTCCCCAGCTCTGCGTCATGGATCCTCCCGTCGGCCGGTGCGGCGCGGATGGCACCTCCATCGTGCGGCGGAACGCCGGCTGCCGCCAGGCCCGGTGGGCGGCCGGGTTCAGCAGGCGCCCTCGTCCTGCCACGGGCCCCACTCCGAGGCGCCGGGCACCTCGTTCTGGGTCCACCACTTGGCCTTCCAGTCGTGGCCGCCGTACGAGACCTCGTCGTCCTTCACGTACACGGCCGTGGCGCTCCAGGCGGCCTTGCAGGACGTCGTGGTCGGGGTGGGGGTGGGCGTCGGGGTGGGGGTGGTGGCCGGCGGGGTGGCCCCGGCGAACTCCACCGAGTACTTCGCGAAGTCCCAGTCGCCCTGCGCCACGCTGGAGCAGGTCCCCGAGGTGGTGCCGTTGTTGTCCGCCGGGGTGCACTGGCGGTCGCGGTTGAGGGACCAGAAGGTGAAGCGGTCCATGGTGTGCGCGGTGGCGTAGTCGAGCACGGTCCGGAAGTCGGCCTGGGTGAAGTACTCGCCGGTGTCGCTGCGGCCGTTCATCCCGGAGAAGCCCTCGTGGGCGTAGGCGGTGGCCTGGTCCCAGCCGAACGTGGACTGGAGGATCGAGTTGAAGGCGGTGAGCGCGGCGGTCTGCGCGGCCGCCCCGCCGAAGCCGCCGTCGAACGGCATGATGGAGAAGTTGTTCGGCGTGAACCCCTGCGACTTCGCCTCCAGCAGCATCTGCTTGCCGAACCAGCCGGTCCCGTCCGCCGTGCCGGCGGTCGTCACCGACACGTACAGTCCGGGGTTGTTCTGCTGGAGGATCTTCGCGGCGCCGATCTCGTTGCTGATCGCCGCGGTGTTCTCGGACTCCGGCTCCTCCAGGTCGAAGTCGATGGCGTGCAGTCCGTACTTGGTGACGACCTGCTGGTAGGCGGCGGCCGTGGCGGCCGCGTCCGCGCAGGTCTGGCCGAGCTTGGTGCCGCCGTAGCCGCCGATCGAGACGGAGACGTCACCGCCCTTGGCGCGGATGGTGTCGATCACCGACTGGACGGCGGTGTCGGAGGAGACCGCCGAGGTGCCGCCCCAGGTGGGCGTGCAGCCGCCGCCGGAGGGGGCCAGCACGAACGCCAGCTGGAAGGCCTTGAGGCCGGTGGCGTCCATGATGGCGGCGGGGTCCGGCGGGTTGTTGTCCAGCGGCATCAGATAGGGAGCGGCCGCGTACCAGCGGTTGCTCAGTGCGGTGGTGGCGCCCGAGGCGTCGCTCGCGACGAGCGCGGTGGTGCCGGCGGCGGCGAGGGTGACGGCGGCGGCCGCGCCCAGACCTGCGCGAAGTGGTCTCACTGGTGCCTCCGGGAAGGTGGGGTGGTGCCCCAGCTTCCGAAGATGGCGCGATCACGTCAATGGATTGGACTGGACCAAAGCGCACTTTGGACTAGACCATACGGTTTCTTTGCTCGATGGTCCCGGGCCGGTGTCGTCGGCGGCGCCGGGGCGGCACGTTCGGCACGGCTCTGGCCACCGCTCGCCACCTTGGGCTACCGTCGGTAACACCCTGCCGTCCCGGCAGCCACCGTCATGTCTCCCGCACCGCCCGCATCCGTACGGAAGGCAGTCCATGCAGCCCATGGAGCACCACAGAGCAGTTGTCGGCACGCAGGACGGCGCGGAGGACCAGTCGTCCCGGTTCACCCGGCGCCAGGTACTGACCGTGGCCGGCGGCGCACTCGCCGGTATGACCCTCGGCCAGGCGGGGGCGTCCGCCGCCGAGTCGCAGGACGCGGACGCGATCGTCGTCGGCCACGGCCTCGCCGGTCTGGTCGCGACGGCCGAACTCGCCGCCGCGGGCCGCAAGGTACTGCTGCTCGACCAGGAGCCGGAGGCCAGCCTCGGCGGCCAGGCCTTCTGGTCCTTCGGCGGACTCTTCTTCGTCGACTCCGACGAACAGCGGCTGATGGGCGTCAAGGACTCCCACGACCTCGCCTGGCAGGACTGGCTCGGCACGGCCGGTTTCGACCGGGGCGTCGACGACCCGAAGGGCCAGGACTACTGGGCCTACAAGTGGGCCCAGTCGTACGTGGACTTCGCCTCCGGCGAGAAGCGCTCCTGGCTCTCCGGCCTCGGCGTGCAGTGGTTCCCGATCGTCGGCTGGGCCGAGCGCGGCGGCGGCCTCGCCGACGGGCACGGCAACTCCGTGCCCCGCTTCCACGTCACCTGGGGCACCGGCCCGGCCGTGGTCGAGCCCTTCGAGAAGAAGGTCCGCGCGGCGGTCGCCGCCGGCAAGGTGACCTTCAAGTTCCGCTACCGGGTGGACGGACTGGTCACCACGGGCGGCGCGGTGACCGGTGTGCGGGGCGCGGTCCTGGAGCCCAGCAGCGCGGCCCGCGGCACGGCCAGCAGCCGTACCGTCGTTGGCGACTTCGAACTCCGGGCCCCCGTCGTGGTGGTCACCTCCGGCGGCATCGGCGCCAACCACGACCTCGTACGGCAGAACTGGCCGGCCCGCCTCGGCACCCCGCCCAAGTTCATGGTCACCGGCGTCCCCGCGCACGTGGACGGCCGTATGCTCGCCATCACCGAGCAGGCCGGCGGCCGGATCGTCAACCCCGACCGCATGTGGCACTACACCGAGGGCCTGCGCAACTACGCCCCCATCTGGCCCAACCACGGCATCCGCATCCTGCCCGGCCCGTCCTCCATGTGGTTCGACGCCACGGGCCGCCGCTTCGACACCCCCGACATACCGGGCTACGACACCCTGCACACGCTCGGGTCGATCACCGCCACCGGCTACGACTACTCCTGGTTCGTCACCACCCAGAAGATCATGGCCAAGGAGTTCGCGCTCTCCGGCTCGGAGCAGAACCCCGACCTCACCAACAAGGACGTCTGGCAGCTGCTCTCCCGGATCTGGCAGACCCCGGAACCCATCGAGAAGTTCAAGAACAACGGCGTCGACTTCGTGGTCGCCGACAACCTCTCCGACCTGGTCGCCGGCATGAACAAGCTGACCGGTGACAACCTCATCGGCCTCGCCGACCTCAAGCGGCAGATCGAGGCCCGCGACCGCGAGATCGACAACCCGTACACCAAGGACGTCCAGGTCATGGGCATCCGCAACGCCCTCGACTACATCGGCGACTCCCTCAGCCGTACGGCGTCCGTCCACCGCATCCTGGACTCCAGCGCGGGACCCCTGATCGCCGTCCGCCTGAACATCCTCACCCGCAAGACCCTCGGCGGGCTCCAGACCGACCTGTCCGGACGCGTCCTGGACAGCACCGGCTCCCCGGTGCCCGGTCTGTACGCCGCGGGCGAGGTGGCCGGCTTCGGCGGCGGCGGGGTGCACGGCTACCGCTCGCTGGAGGGCACCTTCCTCGGCGGCTGCCTCTTCTCGGGCCGCCAGGCGGGCCGCGCGGCGGCCGCCGCGACGGCCACCTGACGGGCCGGAGGCCGGGAAGTCCGACCGACTCCACCCCCATCTCGCCCTGAGAGTGGCACCCTTGACAGTGTGCGTACTGTTTCGCGACGTTTGAGCGGCAACAGCGGTTCACGCAACGGTGCAACGCGGAATGCGCGTTATGGGGGGAGAGCGGTCGCCCATGCGATCCAGAGGCCAGTGCACGGTGCAACACACCTCGTCGGCCGAGGGGCGGTTGATCTGAGGTGGACATAACGATCCACAGACCCGGCGAACTGACCCAGTCGCTCCGCCGGGCCTGGCACCACGCGATGGACGAGTCACCGGAGTACGCCAACCCTTTTCTGGCCCCGGAGTTCACGATCGGCGTCGGGAAGCACCGCGGCGGCGTCCGGGTCGCGGTCCTGCGCGAGGGCGGGGAGCCGGTCGGCTTCCTGCCGTACGAGCGCAACGCCCTGGGCGTCGGGCGGGCCGTCGGTCTCGGCCTCTCCGACTGCCAGGCGCTGGTGCACCGGCCCGGCGTCACCTGGGACGCCCAGGAACTGCTCGCCGCCTGCGGGATGTCCATCTTCGAGTTCGACCACCTCGTCGCCGAGCAGAGACCTTTCGCCCCCCATGTGACCGGCTCCTTCGCCTCACCGGTGATCGACGTCAAACCCGGTGACGGCGGCTATCCCGAGTGGCTGCGGGCCACCTACCCGGGCCTGGCCAAGACCACGCTCAAGAAGGAACGGCGCATCGGGCGCGACCTCGGCGAACTCCGCTTCGCGTTCGACGAGCGCGACCCGGCCGCCCTGCGCACCCTGATGCGCTGGAAGTCCGCACAGTACCGGCGGACCGGCCGGATGGACCGCTTCGCCCGCCCCTGGATCGTCGACCTCACCGACCACCTCTTCCACGTCCGCGAGGAGCACTTCACCGGCGTGCTGTCCGTGCTCTACGCCGGCGACCGGCCGGTGGCCGCGCACTTCGGCCCGCGGTCGAGCACCGTGCTCGCCGCCTGGTTCACCGCGTACGACCCCGAACTGCGCTACTACTCGCCCGGCCTGATGATGCATCTGCGGACCGCCGAGGCCGCCGCGCGCGGTGGTGTGACCCTCGTGGACCTGGGGCGCGGCGACAAGGAGTACAAGGACTGGCTCAAGACCCGCGAACTGCGGGTGGGCGAGGGCTTCGCCACCCGCGCCCATCCGGTGGCCGCGGCGCACCGGCTGTGGCGCCGGCCGGTGCGCGGCCTGCGCAACACCGTGCTCGCCCATCCGCGGCTGCGGGAGCCGGCGGACCGGCTGCTGAAGACGGTCGGCACGCTGCGCGAGTCCCGCCGCGCCGGCGGCCCCGGCGAGCGCTGACACCGCCGGGCGCGCCGGCCGGGCACTTCGGCGGCCGGCCGGCGGCCCCGCATGCGCACGGCGACCGCCACTATGATCCTGTAAAGGTGAAAATCCACGGGTCTGCCCTGGAAAGGCAGGAAAGGCTGTCGCCCCGGCCGGAGTGATCCATGCCCCGCAAGCGTCATATGGACGACGACGAGCTGCTGACCAGGCTCAGGTCGCTCACCGCCCAGGCACGCGAGCGGGCCGAGTACCAGCGCTCGCAGGTCGAGCTGGCCATCGCCCTCCAGCGGGGCATGCTGCCCCGGGACCTGCCGGAGATCCCGGGGCTGCGCCTGGCCGTCCGGTACGCACCCGCCTGCTACGGGCTCAACGTGGGCGGCGACTGGTACGACGCCTTCACCATGCCCGACGGTCGCGTGGGCCTGTGCATCGGTGACGTCCAGGGCCACAACATCGAGGCGGCCGCGTTCATGGGCCAGGTCAGGGCCGGGCTGCGGGCGCTCGCCTCGGTGACCGGCGAGCCCGGCGAACTGCTGGCCCGGACCAACGACCTGCTGGTCTCGCTCGGCAGCGACCTCTTCGCCACCTGCACCTTCCTCCGGCTCGACCCGGCGACCGGGGTGCTGGAGAGCGCCCGGGCCGGCCACGTCCCGTTCGTCTGGGCCACGGCCGACGGGAGGTCCGGGGTCGGCGAGGACGAGGGCGGCCCGCCGCTGGGCATCCAGCCGGGCATCGAGTACCCGGTCTCCCGGTACCGGCTCACCACCGGCGGCCTCTTCGTACTGCTCACGGACGGGGTCGTGGAGGGGCCGCGGATGAGCGTCGAGGAGGGGCTCGACCAGGTGGTCCGGCTCGCCGGCATCGCCGCGGTCGCGGGGCTGGAGGCACAGGCCCTGGCCGCGGCCGTGATCAAGGGCGCGGAACGGGTCGGCCACGAGGACGACGCGGCCGTCCTGGTCATAGGCCACGACCACCTCGACGGCCACGACCACCACGGCCACCGGCCCCGGCCCCACCGCCCGGACCTCGCACGCTGACTGCCACGCCGCCTTCGCCCCACCGCCCCGGCCGCCCGACCGACCGGGCCCGGCTGGTCGGGTCCTGCGACCGCCCGGCCCTCGGAGCCTCTCCGGCCGGGCCCGCCCGGGTGTTCCCGTCTCGCCGAGCGGGCCCGTTCGGTGTCTGATGGCTGCTGTGGTGGGTAACCGGGAGCTGCGTCGAGCGGGTGTCCTCGCCCTTCGGACGCTGGCCGTCGCCGCCTGCTACTTCGCGGCCGGGCGGCTGGGGCTGCTGCGGGGGTTCACCGTCGAGGGTGCCGTCGTCACCCCTCTCTACCCGCCCACCGGCGTGGCGCTGGCCTGCCTGCTGGTCCTCGGCCTGGGCTGCTGGCCCGGCATCACGCTCGGCGCCTTCCTCGTGGTGCTGTCGCTCTCCCCGCCAGGGCCCGACGTGCTGGTCATCCTCCTGGGCAACACGGCCGCCCCCGTCTGCGCCTGCCTGCTGCTGCGCCGGGCCGGCTTCCGCACCGACCTGAGCCGGCTGCGGGACGGCCTCGCCCTGGTGTTCCTCGGGGCGCTCACCGCGATGCTGATCAGCGCCACCCTCGACGTCGGGGCGCTGACGGTCAACGGCAAGCTCGACCCGGGCAGCTTCTGGCCGGTCTGGCTGGCGTGGTGGACCGGCGACGCGATGGGCGTCCTGATCGTCACCCCGGTCCTGCTGGTCCTCCTCGGCGCCCGCAGGCTCCCCTCGACGGGCCGCTGGAAGGAGGCCCTCGCCCTCGTGGCCGTCACCGCCGCCCTGGTCCCGCTGGCCACCCGCTCCACGATGAGCATGCTCTTCCTCGTCTACCCGCTGCTCATCTGGGCCGCCCTGCGGTTCCGGCTGGCGGGCAGCATGCTGTGCGCCCTGTTCACCTCGGTGATGGCCACGGTCGCCGCGACCGACGGCGTCGGCGCCTTCGCCGGGCTGACCCGCGTCGAGGCGCTGATCAAGCTCCAGCTGTTCAACGGCACGATGGCCCTGACCTCGCTGCTGCTGTCGGCCCTGATCACCGAACAGCGCAACACCCGCATCTCCGTGGAGGAGGCCTGCGCGGAACTCGCCGAGGCCCTGGAACACCTCACCGCGCACGACCAGCCGGCCGGCCGCGCCCCGCGCGGGGCGCCGGAGCCGCGGCGGGAGCACCGCGCACGGTGACCGGAACGAAGAGGACCGGGCGCCGGGCCCGGTCCCCTTCGGATGCGCGGTCCGCCGATCAGACGGTGCCGCTGGCCGTGATCTTTATCTCGGCCTTGGTGGCGCCGCTCTGGCTGCCGTAACCCTCGATCTTGTCGACGATCTCGGAACCCTCGACGACCTCGCCGAAGACCACGTGCTTGCCGTCCAGCCACGGCGTCAGCACCGTGGTGACGAAGAACTGCGAGCCGTTGGTGTTGCGGCCCGCGTTCGCCATGCTGAGCAGGTACTTGCGGTCGTGCTTGCGCTGGAAGTTCTCGTCCGCGAACTTCTCGCCGTAGATGCTCTTGCCGCCGGTGCCGTCACCGCGCGTGAAGTCACCGCCCTGGAGCATGAACTGGGGGATGACCCGGTGGAACGAGGAACCGGCGTAGCCGAAACCGTTCTGCCCGGTGGCGAGCTCACGGAAGTTACGGGCCGTCTTGGGCACCACGTCGTCGAACAGGGAGAACACGATCCGGCCGGCCGGCTCGTTGTTGATCGAGATGTCGAAATAAACGTTGTCGCTCATGCAGGCCAACCTATCGCGAACCGCCCGGTCCCTCCCACGGGGCCGACAGGGTGCGCAGCAGTTCCCGGCCGGCCGGCCAGTCGCCCAGCCCGCTCGCGGAATTGAGGTGGCCCCGCGCCCCGGCGGAGTGCAGACCCGCCCGCCAGCCCGCGGCCGAGGCGGCCGAGGCGGCGGTGTCCGCGTACGGGTCGTCGTCGCTCGCCACCACCAGGGCCGGACACGGCAGCGGGCGGGCGGACAGCTCCAGGAACGTCGGCGCGGCCGCGGCCGGGAACGCCGCCGAGCGCAGGTCGGGCGGCGCGACGAGGAAGGCCGAGACCCCCTCGGGCCGTGCCCGAGCCAGCCACTCGGCGGCCGCCCAGCAGCCGAGGCTGTGTGCCACCAGCACCACCCGGCCGTCACGCGCCGCGGCGCCGGCGTGGGCGGCCCCGACCGCGGCGACCCAGTCCCGCAGCTCCGGCCGGGTCCACGAGTCCGGGGCGGTGCGCACCGCCGCGTCCCCCCACCGCGCCTCCCACCGGCTCTGCCAGTGCGTGCCGTCCGAACCGTCGATCCCGGGGATGATGACGTACGCGACCAACGCCGACCGCCCTTTCCGTCGTGGCCCGGCGCTTCCCGGGCCCGTCCTGGGGCCGATTCTGGATGAACCGGTTGCCGCGCAGGGGCCGCGCAAGCGATCCAGAGGAAAGTGGGGACGACGACGATGGAATCACTCGACGACATCGACCGCGCCATCCTGGCGCTGCTCCAGAGCGAGGGGCGGCTGACCGGGGCCGAGGTCGGGCGGCGGGTCGGGCTCTCCCAGCCGGCTGCGGCGGCCCGCATCCAGCGGCTGGAGAGGAGCGGGGTCATCACCGGCTACCGCGCGGTCGTCGCCCCCGCCGCGCTCGGCCTGAACATCCACGCCGTGGTCAGGCTGCGCACCACGCACGCCCTGCTGCGCCAGGCGCTCGCACTGGCCGATTGGACCCCGGAGGTCGTCTCGACGCTCCGGGTGACCGGCGAGGACTGCCTGCTGTTCGACGTGCACTGCACGCACGCCGAACGCCTGGAGGAGGTGGTGGACTCCCTCGCCCGCTACGGCCCGGTCACCACCTCCCTCGTCCTGCGCGGCTACCCGCCCAGGCCGCTGCCCACGCTCCGCTAGGGCGGGTGGCCTGCGGGACCGGGATCAGTGCCGCCGGTCCAGGCGCTCCAGGACCGCCTGGGCCATCGCCGCCTCGCCCTTGGCGTTGGGGTGGGCCGGGGCGGCCGGGGAGGTCGGCTGGAGGGGCTCGATCCAGCGGTCGGCGGGTGCCTTGCACATGTCGTGTCCGACGGTCGGGCCGTAGGTGTCCACGTACCGGGCGCCGTTCCACGCGGCGACCGCGCGCAGCATCAGGTTCAGCCGCTTCCCGGTGTCGCGGAGGTAGGGGAAGTCCTTGGCGGCGAAGGGCACGGTCGGGTAGCAGCCGCTGCCGTCGTCGGGCAGCAGGTCGGGGTAGCCGACGACCAGGATCCGGGCGTGCGGGGCCCGGGCCCGGATGTCCCGCAGCACCTTGTCGACCTTCGGCGCGGTCTGCGCGATGTTGAGCACCAGCTGGTCGGTGCCGGAGGCGTTGTAGTACTGCTGGCAGGGGTTGCCCGTCAGGTCCTTGGAGCTGAGGGCCGCGCAGGTGGCGATGATGGAGCCGAACCCCATGTCGTTGCCGCCGATCTGGAGCGTCACCAGGTCGGTGTCCCGCCCCACGGCGTCCAGCTGGGGGCCGTTGGTGCCCTGCGCCGTCCACATCTCCGCGGTCGTGGCACCGGAACAGCTCACGTCCTTGAACGCGCTCACGTGCCGTGCCGCCGCCACCAGTGACGGGTAGTTGTGGTCGGACCGCGCGCAGTTCGCGTCGACCTGGGTGGGGATGAGCGGGCCGGAGGTGTAGGAGTCGCCCAGCGCCACGTAGCTCGTGCCGCGGTCGTGGCCCGGTCCGTGACCGCCGCCGTGCGCCGCGGCCGGTGTCGTGGACGCGGCGACCAGGGCGCAGCCGCCCAGCGCCGCCGCCACGGTGGCCTTGCGCCGGTGCCGTCTGGCCGAGCCGTCGGACCGGGTGCCGTTCGCCATGGAGATCCCCCCTGCAACGAGGACGCGCACGGAACCGGTCCCGGCGGGCGGCCCGTACGCGTGTGTCGGGGGCCTGTATACCGCCGAGTAGGAGTCCGTAGCCAGAGGTTGGACGCAACGAACTTGATCGAACAACTCGCCCTGTCCGCAAGGGGATCCGGCTCGGCCGGGGGTTGTGGGCCGACGCTCGCGACGGAGTTCGGAAACCGATCGGTTTACGATGGGTGGCACCCGTGAGAAACCGATCGGTTTCCCATCTCCGCGCACCCCGGGAGTGTGAGTGTCATGACCGCGATCAAGGACTCCGTCGTCCTCGTCACCGGCGGCAGCCGGGGCATCGGAAAGGCGCTGGTGGAGGCGGCGTACGCGCGCGGCGCCGGCAAGGTCTACGCGACCGCCCGTGACCCGCGCGCCATCACCCACCCCGACGCCGTACCGCTCGCCCTGGAGGTGACCGACCCCGACTCCGTGGCCGCCGTCGCCGCGCGGGCCCAGGACGTGACCGTGCTGGTCAACAACGCCGGGGTCGCCACCGGCACCCGCTTCCTGACCTCGCCGCTCGCCGACATCCGCCACGAGTTCGAGATCAACTTCTACGGCCCGCTGCTGGTCACCCGGGCCTTCGTGCCGGTCCTGGAGCGCAACGGCGGCGGCCACGTCCTGAACGTCCACTCGGTCCTGTCGTGGCTCGCCGAGGGCGGCGCCTACAGCGCGTCCAAGTCGGCCCTGTGGTCGCAGACCAACAGCCTGCGCCTGGCGCTCCAGCCCTACAGCATCGGTGTCACCGGACTGCACATGGGCTATGTGGACACCGACATGACGGCCGGCGTCGAGGGGCCCAAGGCCAAGGCCGGTGACATCGCGGCCGCCGCGCTCGACGGCGTCGAGTCCGACGCGTACGAGGTGCTCGCCGACGACGTCACCCGCTGGGCCAAGGGCGCGCTCTCGGGCGATCTCGCCGCCATGTACCCGCAGTTGGCCCGGTGAGGTGAGCCCGGTCCTCGCCCGGACTTGCCCGCGGGGCGCAGATTTCGGCGCCCCGGGGCTTGCCCCGGAGTTGACTCACCACTTAAATCAAATCCTGAACTAAGCCGTGGGGCGCGCTGGTCGGGTGCGCCCCGGCCAACCTCGGGAGCCGCTGATGAGACTGAGATCCCTGGGCGTCACGCTGGCCGCCGTGGCAGCGCTGCTCGCCCTGCCCACCGCCCACGCCCCGGCCGCGCACGCCGCCGACGCCCCGCTGTCGCAGGGGAGGACGGCCACCGCCTCCTCCGAGGAGAACGCGGGCACCGCGGCCGGCAACGCGGTGGACGGCAGCACCGGGACCCGCTGGTCGTCGTCGTTCTCCGACGACCAGTGGCTCCAGGTCGACCTCGGAGCCACCGCCACGGTCACCCGGGTGGTGCTCGACTGGGAGACCGCCTACGGCACGGACTACAAGGTCCAGATCTCCGCCGACGGAGACGACTGGACCGACCTCGGGTCCGTGACCGGCGGGGACGGCGGCACCGACACCCTCGACGTGTCGGGACAGGGCCGCTACGTACGGATGCAGGGCGTGCACCGGGCCACCCAATGGGGCTACTCCCTCTGGGAGTTCCAGGTGTACGGCAGCACCGCCGGCACGACCCCGGTCCAGGGCGGCGGCGACCTCGGCCCCAACGTGATCGTCGTCGACCCGTCCACGCCGGACCTCCAGCAGAAGTTCGACGACGTCTTCGCCCAGCAGGAGTCGGCGCAGTTCGGCAGCGGGCGCTACCAGTTCCTGCTCAAGCCCGGCACCTACAACGGCATCAACGCCCAGCTCGGGTTCTACACCTCGATCTCCGGCCTCGGCCTCGACCCCGACGACACACAGATCAACGGCGACGTCACGGTCGACGCCGGCTGGTTCAACGGCAACGCCACGCAGAACTTCTGGCGTTCGGCGGAGAACCTCGCCATCACGCCGTCGAACGGCACCGACCGGTGGGCCGTGGCTCAGGCGGCCCCCTTCCGCCGTATCCACGTCAAGGGCGGCCTCAACCTCGCGCCGAACGGCTACGGCTGGGCCTCCGGCGGCTACATCGCCGACTCCAGGATCGACGGCACGGTCGGCCCGTACTCGCAGCAGCAGTGGTACACCCGGGACAGCTCGGTGGGCGGCTGGACCAACGGCGTGTGGAACATGACCTTCTCCGGAGTCCAGGGCGCACCCGCCACCGACTTCGACACCGGCTCCTACACCACGCTGGACACCACCCCCGTCTCGCGCGAGAAGCCCTTCCTCTACCTGGACGGCAGCACCTGCAAGGTCTTCGTCCCGGCCAAGCGCACCGACGCCCGGGGCGTCTCCTGGCCCGCCGACGCGGGCACCTCCCTGCCGCTCGACCAGTTCTACGTCGTCAAGCCCGGTGCCACCGCCGCCACCATCAACCAGGCCCTCGCCCAGGGCCTCGACCTCCTCTTCACCCCCGGCGTCTACCACCTCGACCGGACCATCGACGTCACCCGCGCCGACACCGTCGTCCTCGGTCTCGGCCTCGCCACCCTGGTCCCGGACGACGGCGTCGACGCCATGCACGTCGCCGACGTCGACGGCGTCCGGCTCGCCGGTTTCCTCATCGACGCCGGCCCCGTCAACTCGGACACCCTGCTGCGGATCGGCGAGCCCGGCTCCGGCGCCGACCACTCCGCCGACCCCACCACCATGCAGGACGTGTTCGTCCGCATCGGCGGCGCCGGACCCGGCCTCGCCACCAACTCGGTCGTGGTCAACAGCGACGACGTCATCATCGACCACACCTGGCTCTGGCGCGCCGACCACGGTACCGGGGTCGGCTGGGACACCAACCGGGCCGACTACGGCCTGCGCGTGAACGGCGACGACGTCCTCGCCACCGGCCTGTTCGTCGAGCACTTCAACAAGTACGACGTGTACTGGAGCGGCGAACGCGGCCGCACGCTCTTCTTCCAGAACGAGAAGGCGTACGACGCCCCGAACGCCGCCGCCGTCACCCACGACGGCGTCGTCGGGTACGCGGCCTACAAGGTCGCCGACACCGTGACCACCCACGAGGCGTGGGGCCTGGGCAGCTACTGCAACTACACGGCCGATCCGACGATCGTGCAGTCCAACGGCTTCCAGGTGCCGACCGGGCCGGGCATCGCCCTGCACGACCTGCTGGTGATCTCGCTCGGCGGCAACGGCCAGTACGCCCACGTCGTCAACACCACGGGAGCACCGACCTCGGGCACCAGCACGGTCCCCTCCAAGGTGACCCGGTTCCCGTAGCCGGCTAGGCGGCTACGCGCCGTGCCGAACGGCGCAGCAGCAGCCGTCGCGCCGGGCGTTCCACGCCCTCGTACAGCAGCCAGGCCAGGCCCAGCGAGACGGTGAAGGCGGCGGCGGCGGCCACCGCGCCGGTCGCCAGGTCGAAGCGCGGGCGGGCACCCAGCAGACGGGTGCCCGCCCGCAGCACCAGCAGATGGACCATGTAGAACGCGAACGACAGCTCGCCGAGCCGCACCAGCCACCGGCGCCGCCACAGCGAGGGCAGGCCCCGCAGGTCCGCGACGGCCGCCGCCGGGATGAGCAGGGCGAAGCCGGCGATCGTGCAGGCGGTGGCCGCGTAGCCGTCGGTGTCGACCTCGGGGACCAGGAAGTAGCCGATGACCGCGAGCGCGAGCGAGGCCTCCAGACCGGGGCCGCGCCACCGGCCCAGCAGCACCAGCCGCGCGGTGGCGGCGCCGAGCACGAACTCGGGCAGCCGGGCCGCCGGGAAGGAGCTGATCGGCTGGTCCGGCAGGTGGTGGGCGTCCGCCCAGGCCAGCGCCAGCACCGCCAGCACGGACAGGACGGCGAGCAGGGTGCTGCCCCGCGCGCCGAGACGCCGCAGCACCAGGGCGAGCAGCGGGAACGCGGCGTAGAAGAACGCCTCGCAGGCCAGCGACCAGCTCACCGGGTCCAGCGTCTGCCACCACGGCCGCCACCAGGAGTGCACCAGGAGGACGTCGGCCAGGCCCTGGAGGAGGGTCGGCCTCGGCTGGCGCGGCAGGGTGAACGCCATGACCAGCGCGAGGGCCATGGTGACCAGGTGCACCGGGTAGATCCGGGCGATCCGCCGCCACCAGAAGCGCGGTGCCCGGTCGCCCGGCCGCGCGGACCACATCAGCACGAACCCGGAGAGGATGAAGAAGAACGACACTCCGCAGGCGCCGGCCTCGAACCCCCAGTCCATCAGCCGGCCGCCGGTGCCGCCGAAGTAGCGGAAGTTGTGCACGTGCAGTCCGAAGACCAGCACGGCGGCCATCCATCTGAGCCCGGTGAGGGACGGCAGCGAGGGGGCGGGGGCGGACGGCTGGGTTCTGGCGGGCGGTGCGGCGGCGGTCGCGGTCGGATGGGCCTTGGTCGCCGTCGTCATCGAGTCACCTGCCGGAGGGTTGGCGCGTGGAGCATGAAAGGGAGCGTTGCCCGTTCCCCGCCTTTCATTACGGCCTCGTACGAAACATCACACCAACGCCGAGGGCTGACCTCGGCCGTACGGGCCGCGGCGGCCGGGCGGGCGGGTGCGACCCTACCCGTCCGGCCGACGACGTCCGTGGCGCGCGCCGCGCGCCACGCGCTCCGGTTCCCGGAGTGACGCCTTGGCCAGCGCCTTTGGGCCGTGCGCGGCGTGTCGAAACCCGGTGGCACGAAAGGATGATGTGTCCGGCGTCGTGTTGACGCCGTCAGGAGCGGGACGCCGAGGCGACGGCGGTCCGCCGGTCCTCGGAGGGCGTGGACAGGGCCGCCGACGGGTTCGTGGACGGCCCGCGGGTCGGCGTCCGCGTGGTGGCGCGCCGGGTGGGCGTGACGTCGGCGTCGGCGCTGGCGCTGGCGCTCGGGCTGGGGGTGGGGGTGAGGGGGGCCGGGGTGGTCGAGGGAAGCCGCGGGGCCGTGGGGGTGCCGGCCGGCGGGGCGAGCGGGACCACCGGGGAGGCGGGTGCGTCGGGCGCCGTCAGGTGCAGCGACAGGGCGACGAGGACGGCGACGGCACAGGTCGCGCCGGCCCCGGCCGCCGTACGGACTAGGCGGCGGCGCCCCGCGGCGCGGCGGATCTCCCGGTAGCGGCCGGGCGGCGCGCCGAGGTGCGCGGCGGGCGGCCGCAGGATGACGGCGAGCGGGTCGTCGGGGCCGTCGAACTCCGGCTCGTCGTCAAAGCGTGTGGTCAAGGCTTCTCCTCAGATGGACACGGAGCAGTTCCCGGGCCGCGTGCAGATCGGCCTTGACGGTTCCTTCCTTCCGCCCGGTCAGCTCGGACACCTCCCGGATCGGCATGTCAGCGTAGTAGTGCAGCAGGATCGGCACCCGCAGCCGTTCCGGCAGGGACTGGACCAGCAGCCTTACCGAGGGGTCCGTCTGCTCGGGGTGCGGGCGGGTCGCCGCCTCGGTGCCCACGCGGCGCACCGTCCGGCGCTCGCGTTCCAGCCTGCGCCAGTGGTCCCGGACGAGATTGGCCGCGGTGACGTAGAGGAAGCCGCGCGGCTCCTCCACCCTCGTCCACCGGGCCCACAGCCGGGTGAACGCCTCCGAGGCGATCTCGTGCGCCGTCTCGTCGTCGTCGACCAGACGGCGGCACCAGCCGGCCAGGCGCGGGTACAGGGCGGCGAAGAGCTCGGAGGCCGCCTTGTCTCGGGACCGTTTCAACGTTCTCCAGGGTCGTGGGGGAGTACCGGGGTGGCACGGGGTGGTACGGGGGAACCGCGTGTTTCGGGGTGGCACCGCGTGCTTCGGGGCGGACGCGGGTCCGGTGAGGAGGATGCGGGTCCGGCGGGGTGCGTTCCGCCGGACCCGTGGGCCCGTGGCCCGGCGTGGACCGGGCGCCGGGCCCACGGGTCCGTGTGTGCCGGTTCGCGCGTGCCGGGCGGCGGGCGCCGGTCGGGCGGGTGGTTCAGCGGGTGCCGGTCAGCGTCCCGAAGACGATCACGTTGTCGAGGTAGCCGTCCCCGCCGCGCGGACCGCCGCAGGTGATCAGCCGCACCTCCGGACGGTCCACGTCCCCGTACACGTCCTCCGTCGGGAACCGCGCCTTGGCGACGGTGCGCACCTCGCCGACCGTGAACACCGCCGACCTGCCGTTCTCCAGACGCGCCACGACCTCGTCGCCCCGGCGCACCTCGGCGAGCCGGCGGAACACGCCGTCCCCGTAGGTGCCGACCGTGACATGGCCGAGGATCACCGACGGCCCGGCCTGCCCCGGCGTGGGGGAGCGGCGGTACCAGCCCGCCCGGTCGTGGGCGGTGACCGGCGGCACCTGCACCGTGCCGTCGGCCGCGAGGCCCAGCCGCAGCAGCGGGGTGTCGACCCCGATCGCCGGGACGCGCAGCCGTACCGGCGTGGACCGGCCGAGCGCGGCGGGCGCGGTGGGCGTGGCGGACGGCGCGGGCCGCCGCCGGGTCCGGGTGGCGGTGGCCGCCCGGTGCGGGGCCGGACCGGCGCAGCCCGCCAGCAGCGCGGCCGTCGCGCCGGTGACGAGGGCACGCCTGGAGAGCGGCGAGGTCATGCCCCGGTCGCCCGGCGGCGCCGGACCGCGAACACCGCGGCGCCCGCGACGAGCACGCCGGCGGCCGCGCCGGCGCCGATCAGCGCGCTCTCGGAACCGGAGTCGGCGGAGGCGGCGGACGGGTCCGTCACGCCGGTGTCGGCCGCGCCCCGCGGCACCCGTGCGACCTGGCCCGAGCCGCGCGTCGGCGCGGGGGTCGAGGCCCGGGTGGGCGCGGCGGACGCGGCGGCGGACGGCTCCTCGGACGGCGCGACGGTGGCCACCGGGCTAGGGGTGGTGCCGTCGGCGAACGCGGGCACGGCGCCCGCCAGCACGGCGGTGCAGGCCAGGGCCGTGGCGCTCAGGACAGTACGGCGCATCGAGACGCTCTCTTTCGTCGGCCCGCCGTGGTCGGGGCGGGCTGGTTGCGGATCGTGGGGAGAGACGACCGGGCGCCGGGCCAGGTTGTAAAGAGATGGCAAAGTCGGCGGGCGCGGTGCCGCCCGGGGTGCGGGTTGTCCGCTTCGCCACCAAACTTGAACTACTTGTTTTCTTGAATCACTCGTGTTTTTGAGGATAGGTTGACGGCATGACCGCATCCCAGCCCCCGACGACCGCCGAAGAGCTGCGCGGTGCCGGCCTGCGGGTGACGGCCGCCCGCGTCGCGCTGCTGGAGACCGTCCGCCACGGTGACCACCTCGACGTCGAGTCCATCGCCTCGGGTGTCCGTGAGCGCGTAGGCCACATATCGCTTCAAGCCGTGTACGACGCGCTGCACGCGCTCACCACGGCCGGACTCATACGCCGTATCGAACCGGCCGGCAGCCCGGCCCGGTTCGAGGGGCGTGTCGGCGACAACCACCACCACGTCCTGTGCAGGTCGTGCGGTGCCGTCGCCGACGTCGACTGTGCGGTCGGCGAGGTTCCCTGCCTGACCGCGTCGGACGACCACGGCTTCGTGATCGACGAGGCCGAGGTCATCTACTGGGGGCTCTGCCCCGCCTGCTCCACCGTCAGTAGTTCCTGAGTACGTTGATCCGCCCCTTCCGGAAGGACCTCCCCCATGTCTGAGACCCAGGAGAACGCCGCGGGCAAGTGCCCGGTCGCGCATGACCGCGCACCGCACCCCACCCAGGGCGGTGGCAACCGCCAGTGGTGGCCCGAGGGGCTCAACCTGAAGATCCTTGCCAAGAACCCCGCCGTCTCGAACCCCCTCGACGAGGGCTTCGACTATGCCGCGGCGTTCCAGGCCCTCGACCTCGCGGCCGTGAAACAGGACATCGCCGAGGTGCTCACCACCTCGCAGGACTGGTGGCCGGCCGACTTCGGCAACTACGGCCCGCTGATGATCCGGATGGCCTGGCACAGCGCGGGCACCTACCGCATCAGCGACGGCCGCGGCGGCGCCGGCGCCGGCCAGCAGCGCTTCGCCCCGCTCAACAGCTGGCCGGACAACGGCAACCTGGACAAGGCCCGCCGTCTGCTGTGGCCGGTGAAGAAGAAGTACGGCCAGGCCCTGTCCTGGGCCGACCTCATGATCCTCACGGGCAACGTGGCGCTGGAGCAGATGGGCTTCGAGACCTTCGGCTTCGCCGGCGGCCGCGAGGACGTCTGGGAGCCGGAGGACGACGTCTACTGGGGCCCCGAGAAGGTCTGGCTCGACGACCGGCGCTACACCGGCGACCGTGACCTGGAGAACCCGCTCGGCGCGGTCCAGATGGGCCTCATCTACGTCAACCCGGAGGGCCCCAACGGCAACCCGGACCCGATCGCCGCGGCCCGCGACATCCGCGAGACGTTCCGCCGGATGGCGATGAACGACGAGGAGACCGTCGCCCTCATCGCCGGTGGCCACACCTTCGGCAAGACCCACGGTGCCGGTCCCGCGGAGAACGTCGGCGCCGAGCCCGAGGGCGCGCCGATCGAGCAGCAGGGCCTGGGCTGGAAGAGCACGTACGGCAGCGGCAAGGCCGGCGACGCGATCACCAGCGGTCTGGAGGTCATCTGGACCACCAAGCCCACCCAGTGGAGCAACGACTTCTTCAGCATCCTCTTCGGCTACGAGTGGGAGCTGACCGAGTCCCCGGCCGGCGCCAAGCAGTGGGTCGCCAAGGACGCCGAGGCGATCATCCCCGACGCCCACGACCCGTCGAAGAAGCGTCTGCCCACGATGCTCACCACCGACCTGTCGCTGCGCTTCGACCCGATCTACGAGCCCATCTCCCGCCGGTTCCACGAGAACCCGGAGGTGTTCGCGGACGCCTTCGCCCGCGCCTGGTACAAGCTGACCCACCGTGACCTGGGCCCGAAGTCCCTGTACCTCGGCCCGGAGGTGCCCGAGGAGACCCTGCTGTGGCAGGACCCGCTGCCGCAGGCCGAGGGCGAGGCCGTCGACGCCGCCGACGTGGCGGCCCTGAAGGCCAAGCTCCTCGACTCGGGCCTGACGGTCCAGCAGCTCGTCTCCACCGCCTGGGCGTCGGCCTCGACGTTCCGCGGCAGCGACAAGCGCGGCGGTGCCAACGGCGCCCGCATCCGCCTGGAGCCGCAGCGCGGCTGGGAGGCCAACGACCCCGACCAGCTCGCCCAGGTCCTGCGTGTCCTGGAGGGCGTCCGGTCGGAGTTCAACTCCGGCGCCAAGAAGGTCTCCCTGGCCGACCTGATCGTCCTCGGCGGTGCCGCCGCGGTGGAGAAGGCCGCCAAGGACGCCGGTGTCGACATCGAGGTGCCCTTCACCCCGGGCCGTGTCGACGCCACCGAGGAGCACACGGACGCCGAGTCCTTCGCGGCCCTTGAGCCCACCTCGGACGGCTTCCGCAACTACCTCGGCAAGGGCAACCGCCTGCCGGCCGAGTACCTGCTCCTGGACCGCGCCAACCTGCTCGGCCTGAGCGCGCCCGAGCTGACCGTCCTCGTCGGCGGCCTGCGCGTGCTCGGCGCCAACCAGGGCGGCTCGAAGCACGGCGTCCTCACCGAGACCCCGGGCGTGCTGACCAACGACTTCTTCGTCAACCTGCTCGACTACGGCACCGAGTGGAAGTCGACCTCCGAGGACCAGACCACCTTCGAGGGCCGTGACCTCGCCACCGGCGCGGTCAAGTGGACCGGCACCCGTGCCGACCTGGTCTTCGGCTCCAACTCGGAGCTGCGCGCGGTGGCCGAGGTCTACGCGAGCGACGACGCCAAGGAGAAGTTCGTGAAGGACTTCGTCGCCGCCTGGACGAAGGTCGCCGACGCGGACCGCTTCGACCTGGTCTGAGTCAGCGGACTCGTCCGACCCGACGAGCCCGGCGCACGACGCCCGGGCCGGCCCACCGGCCGGCCCGGGCGTCGTCGTCATACGGCCGCGCCCGCCGTCGCGCGTCCTCACGGGTTCTCGCGGGTTCTCGCGGGTCCTTCTGCGTCCTCGCGGGTCCTCGTGCGTCCTCGTGCGGTCGGGCCGCGCCCGGCGGCCGCGGCTTCACGGGCCGTCCCCGTGGGTTGCTGCACATCAGCGGTTCTTCACCCCACCACGACCACGCCGCCCGCCGTTCACGCGGCCTTCGCAGACTCTGCACGTCCCGAGTCACCCCCCGTCCGGCCGCCAGCGGGAGTCTGCAGCATGAGCCACGGTCACAGCCACGACCACGGTCACCGCCACCATCACCACCACGCGGACGGAGCCGACGCCCCGTCGCTGCCGCCCGCCCTCGATCTCTCGGTCCCCGACGAGGAGCTGACGCCCGGCCAGCTCTCCCGCCGCTCGATGCTGCGCCGCACCGGCCTGCTCGGCGCGGGCCTCGCCGCCGGCAGCGTCCTCGGCGGCGCGGGCCAGGCCGCCGCGGCCTCCCCCGCCTCCGCCCTCGCCCACGGCGGCGGCCGGTCCGGCGGCTACCTGTGGCTGGCCGGCGACCACCACATCCACACCCAGCACAGCTCCGACGCCAAGTACCGGGTCATCGACCACGTCCGGCAGGCCAACGCGCACGGCCTGGACTGGATGGTCATCACCGACCACGGCAGCGAGACCCACGCCAGGATCGGCGTCGAGAAGGTCAACCCGGACATCGTCGCGGCCCGTGCCCAGATCGACGACACGCTGGTCTTCCAGGGGCTGGAGTGGAACATCCCGGCCGCCGAGCACGGCACCGTCTTCGTCCACCCCGGCAAGAACGAGGTCGCCGTCCTCAAGGAGTTCGAGACCTCCTTCGACGGCGCGGTCAAGGGCGCCACCGCGGGCAACGCCACCAACGAGGCGCTGGCCGTCGCGGGTCTCAACTTCCTCGCCGAGCAGGTCCAGCGGCGCAAGGTCAAGGACGCCCTGTTCCTCGCCAACCACCCCGCGCGCAAGGGCATCGACTCCCCGCACGAGATCCGCGCCTGGCGCGACGCCCAGCCGTCGATCGCCGTCGGCATGGAGGGCGCCCCCGGCCACCAGGCCGGCGGTCTGCCCAAGCCGAACGGCCCCGGCTCGGCCCGCGGCATCTACGACAACAGCCCGAGCGCCGACTCCTTCGCCGCCTACCCCCTGGAGAGCTACCGCACCTGGGGCGGCTTCGACTGGATGACCGCCACCGTCGGCGGCCTGTGGGACAGCCTGCTCGCCGAGGGCAAGCCCTGGTGGATCACCGCCAACTCCGACTCCCACAACGTGTACGCGGACACCGCCGTGCGCGGCCCGAACAGCGACTTCAACGCCAACGGCCGTTACGAGGACCCGGTCTACGGCGGTGCCGTCAGCCTCACCGACACCGACTTCTGGCCCGGCCAGTACTCCCGCACCCATGTCGGCTCCGCCTCCTTCTCCTACCAGGCGGTCATGGACGGCATCCGCGCCGGCCGCGTCTGGGTGGACCACGGCGGCCTGATCAGCGGCCTCGACGCCCGGCTGCGCTCCGGCTCCCGCGCGGTCACCCTCGGCGACGTGCTGCACGTCAAGAAGGGCAGCCAGGTCGACCTGGTGGTCGAGATCAGCCTCGCCAACGGCCCCAACTGGGCGCAGTTCGTGCCGAGTCTGGCCCGCGTCGACGTCATCCAGGGCGATGTCACCGGCGCGGTCTCCGACAAGGACACCTTCGCCACGCCGTCCACCAAGGTCGTCAAATCCTTCGAGGTCGGCAGGTCGACCGGGTCGGTCCGGCTGACGTACTCCCTCGGCCGCCTCGACAGGCCGGTCTACGTCCGGCTGCGCGGCACCGACGGCAACCGCTCGGCGGTCGGCATCAACGGCGCCGCCGTGGACCCGGCGGGCCCGGCCGTCGACGTCCTCGGCGACGCGGACCCGTGGAAGGACCTCTGGTTCTACTCCAACCCGATGTGGGTCCTGCCCGCATGACCTTCCCGCACCGCACCTCCGGCGTCCGCCCCGTCATCGGGGTGGACGCCGGTACGGCGACCCCGCGCGAGGCCGACCACCTGATCCACCGGCTGCTGGCACGACTGGCGCTCACGGACGACGTGTTCGCCTGCACCCACCTGTTCCGCACCGACGAACGCCGCGGTACGACGGTCTCGCTGGCCGTCCCGGACGCGGACGCGGTGTGGCGGGCGCTGCCGGCGGCGGTGCCGGAGGGCACCGGCCTGGCGCTGGGCGACCGCGCCCACGGCCCGGCCGCGGCGGTGGACACCGCACGGCTGGCGGCCGCCGCGCCGCGCACCTCCGGCCGCGCCGTCCTCTACCCGGGCGTGGCGTGTCTGACCGGCACGGTCACCGTGGCGGACATCACCGACCGCACCGCCATCGGGCGGCTGGTCGTGATGGGCGCACCGGGCGCCGAACTCCCGCCCACCGCACGGGTGATGACCCAGGACCACGTACGTCCGGAGTGGCGTGACGGCGTCCTCACCCTCACCCTGGTCCCGGCGGCGGGCGGACTGCTGGCCCCCTTCGAGGTCCCCGACCCCACCCCCCCTGCTGCGCGGACCACGCCTGACGCCACTGCCCGGCGAGGCGCCTGCCCGCCGCGGGGTGCCGACTCGCAGCCTCCCTAGTGACATGCTCTGGTCAAATCTGTCAGTCTTCTGTGTCGTAACGCGTGACCCGTGGCCGCTCCCCGGCGCACCCCTGCCGGGCGGGCGGCCTCAGAGCAGACCGGTATCCCGGTCGCCGTAAAGGAGTTTCGTGTGAGAACCACCCCCCACAGAACCGTCGCCGGCTGCGTGCTCGCCGTCGTGGCACTCGCCGCGGCCCTGCTCCCCGGCGGCACCGCCACGGCCGCCGAGGCGGCGTGCACCTCGTCCCAGCTGATCACCAACGGCGGTTTCGAGAGCGGCACTTCACCCTGGACGCAGTCCTCGACCAGCGTGATCACCAGCCGCACCGGCCAGTCCGCCCACGGCGGCGGCAGCTTCGCCTGGCTGGACGGCACCGGCGCCACCCACACCGACACGCTCTCGCAGAGCGTGACCGTCCCCTCGGGATGCGCCGCCACCCTGACCTTCTGGATGCACGTCGACACGGCCGAGACGACCGGCTCCACGGCCTACGACAAGCTCACCGCGAAGGTCGGCAGCACCACGCTGGCGACGTACTCCAACCTCGACAAGAACACCGGCTACGTCCAGAAGTCCTTCGACGTCTCGGCGTTCGCCGGCCAGACCGTGACCGTCGCCTTCACCGGCACCGAGGACTCCAGCCTCCAGACCAGCTTCGTCCTCGACGACATCGCGCTGGACACCTCGGCCGCCACCACCCCGGGCGACACCACCCGCACCCCGGCCGCGCCGTCGTACACCGTCAGCCTGACCAGCAACACCGCCGGCACCAGCTGGACCGGCCACGAGAGCGTGACCTTCACCAACGCCTCCGCCACCGCGCTCGGCGAGATCTACCTGAGGCTGTGGGACAACTACCACGGCACCTGCTCGGCCCCGCCGATCACCGTCAGCAACGTCACCGGCGGCACCGCGGGCGCCCTCTCCGTGGCCTGCACGGCCCTGGAGATCGCCCTGCCGACCCCGCTGGCCCAGGGGCAGAGCACCACGGTCGGCTTCGACCTCGGCATCACCGTCCCCAGTGGCGCCGACCGCTTCGGCTACGACGGCTCGTTCAGCATGATCGGCAACGCGCTGCCGGTCCTCGCGGTCCGCGACGGCTCCGGCTGGCACCTGGACCCGTACACCAACAACGGCGAGTCCTTCTACTCGCTGGCCGCCGACTTCCAGGTGACCCTGGACCACCCCAGCACCCTGCTGGTCCCGGCGACGGGCACCTCCGTCGACACCGTCGGCTCCAGCGGCCGTACCGTCACCACCGCGACCGCCTCCCAGGTCCGTGACTTCGCCTGGGCGGCCGGGCCGTTCACCAAGATCTCCGGCACCTCCACGGGCGGCGTCCCGATCAACATCTACTCCGTCTCGGGCATCAGCAGCTCCAGCGCCCAGTCGATGCTCACCACCGCCAGGACGGCCGTCGACGCCCACGCCGGACGCTTCGGGGCCTACCCGTACGGCGAGCTGGACGCGGTCATCGACAACAACTTCTGGTTCGGCGGCATGGAGTACCCGGGCTTCGTCCTGGACCTGGTCAGCACCACCGCCCTCACCCACGAGATCGGCCACCAGTGGTGGTACGGCATCGTCGGCGACGACGAGTACAACAGCCCCTGGCTGGACGAGGCGTTCACCGACTACGCCACCGACCTGGCTCTCGGCAAGACCGGCACCAGCTGCTGGAGCAGCGTCTCCTGGGCCTCGTCCGACGAGAAGATCACCAACTCGATGGCGTACTGGGACGCCCACTCCTCCCGCTACTCCACCGTCGTCTACAGCTACGGCAAGTGCGCCCTGCACGACCTGCGCCGCACGATCGGCGACACCGCGATGGCCGACCTCCTCAAGAACTACGCCACCGCCCACTGGTACGGCGTCTCGACCACCGCCGAGTTCAAGGCGGCGGCCCAGGCGGCCACCGGCACGGACCTGACCTCGTTCTGGACCACCCACCGCATCGAGGGCTGACCCGCCCCGCGCCGGGGGCCGTACGGCGGAGGGCGACGCACCGTGCCCCCGCCGTACGGCCCCCGCGCGCAGCGGGGCGCCTCACCCGGGGCTCTGCGCCGGCTCGGTCGGCTCCGACCGCTCCGACGGCTCCGGCGTGGCGCCGCCGGGCGAGGGCTCCGGTTCGTCGAGTTCGCGTGCCGCCGCGGTGAGTTCGGAGCGCAGCCAGCGGTGAGCGGAGTCGTAGGCGAACAGGGGGTGCCACTGGAGGGTCTGGGTGAAGCGCGCGGACCGGCCGGGCAGGCGCAGCACGCGCACGTCCGCCGCGGGGGCGAGCTTCTCGGCGAGGCGGCGCTGGACCAGGGCGATGCGGTCGGTGCCCGCGACCAGGAACGGCAGCGGCATGAAGCCGTCCACGACGGTCACGACCGTCGGCCGGACGCCGCGGTCCGAGAGGTACTCCATCGCCGGGGTCCGGGCGGTGGCGCGGTCGTGGGCCAGCACCCAGGGCAGCGCCCGCAGGTGCGCCCGGGTCAGCCGCTCGCCCACCGCGGTGTTGTCGCGGGCGACGACGCAGACCCACTCGTCGCCGAAGAGGTCGGTGCTCTCCGCGCCGCCCACCGCCTCGCAGGGCAGCAGCAGGCCGTCGACGGCCTTGAGGAGGTCGCCCGAGTTGTCGACCACCGCGTCCACGGCCACCTCCAGCCGCACCGCGATCCTCGGCGCCCGTGTCGTCAGACGCCGGGCGAGCACCTCGCCGAGGACCGCCGCCGAGTAGTCGGAGGCGATCAGCCGGAACTCGCGGGTGGACGTGCCCGGGTCGTACAGGGTGGACACCTCGAACACCCGGCCGACGGCCGACAGGGCAGGTCCGGTGTGGGTGATCAGCTGGGCCGCGAGCGGCGTCAGCTCGTACTGCTTGCCCGTCCGGTGCAGCAGTTCGTCGCCGAAGTGCTGACGCAGCCGGGCCAGCGCGCCGCTCGCCGCGGGCTGGGTGATGCCCAGCTTCTCCGCGCTGCGCGTGACGTTGCGCTCCCGCAGCAGCACGTCCAGCGTGACCAGCAGGTTGAGATCCAGGTTGCGCATCGTCTCGTAGGGCACGTCGGGTCTCGCTTCGCATGGTCGTCCGGCCCGTGGCGTGCCGCCGGGACGGTGCTGGCGCGGGCGCCGGCCGGGCTCGGTCGGCGATCACGATCCTGGTACCCCGGACACGGATTGGAAAGGGACCCGGGTATCAGTCAACGATATGGCATGCATTCGATTTCATGGCTGCCGATGATGACGTCGGGCTCCCCGCCGGGCTCCCCGCCACTCTGCCCGCCGGGCTCCTGGCCGAACGGCAGGTAGGCGCTGCCCAGCCCGGCGGCGACCCGCCGTACGGTCTCCCGCAGCCAGCGGTGCGCCGGGTCGGCGTGCCGGTTGTGGTGCCAGTACATCGCCTCGACCAGCGGTACCTCGGGGAACGGCGTCGGTACGGCGGCACAGCGCGCGAAGCCCGCGTAGTGACGGGCCAGCAGCTCGGGCACCAGGGCCACCAGGTCCGTGCCGGCGACCAGGAACGGCAGCGTCGTGAAGCCCGGCGCGCTCACCTGGACCCGCGGTGTGATGCCGAGCGTCTCCAGCTGGCGGTCGGCGTGCGTGAGCTGCTTCCCGAAGGCGGACGCGGCGTGCGGCATCTCGGCCAGGTCGCGCAGGGTGAGCCGGCCCTTGGCCAGCCGGGGGTTGTCGGGGTCGGCGATGCACACGTACCGGTCCCGCATCACGGCCTCGCTGACCCCGGGCAGGTGGAAGCCGAGCGGCACGATCATCAGGTCGCGGGCGCGCAGGTGCGACTCCGACTCCGGCCGGCCCTCGACGATCGGGTACACGTCCAGGCGGATCCCGGGCGCCTCCTGGGCGAGGGTCCGCAGCAGCGGCTCCACGAGCACCGTCATGACGTAGTCCGACATCACCACGGAGAACTGCTGGGTGCTGTCCGTCGGGTCGAAGCGCCGGGTGAGGGAGAGCGCCTCCTCGGCCTGGTGCAGCGACGCCTGCACCACCGGGAGCAGCTGTTCGGCGAGGGAGGTCAGCTCGTAGTCCCGGCCCACCCGGACCAGCAGCTCGTCGTTGAAGTGCCTGCGCAGCCGGGCGAGCGAGCCGCTCATCGCGGACTGGCTGATGGCCAGGCGGCCACCGGCGTGCGTGACGTTCTTCTCCTCCAGCAGCGCCTCCAGCGCCACCAGCAGGTTGAGATCGATCGCTCCCAGGCCCATCGGACGTCCCCTTCCGGCCGCATCCTCGCGGCAGCAGTGGTCCGGAGCGTAACCACCCCGCTCGCCACCGGAAAAGGCCTGGACGGGAACTCGTCGGGATCCGGCGGCGGACCCCCGGCCCTGCGGAAATGGGCACGTCAAGAACGGTGGGTCCCCGCACCCGCACGGCCGTGCCGCCACCGGCGCAGGCATGGGACACGGCGATGCCAGGTGATACGAGGCATCGGCAACGCCTATTTCCGCCCTCCGCTCCGGCTGCCTGGCGTCAGGGGGCGAGCAGCCCGGTGCGACGGGGGCGGGACGCCCCCTCGCCTCCCTCGGCAGACCGAGCCGTCCGGAAACGAGTAGGAGCCGCTTGCCCATGTCCGCACCGCACACCGGCCGTCCCGGCCCGACCATGCGTTCGCGTGTCCGCGTCACCGTCGGGCAGCACCACCGCCCGGCCGCTCGGGGTGGGGTGGTCATGGAGGTTCCCCGCTTTCCCGCGGGTGCCGTGCTGCCCCCAGGGCGCCGGTGGAGCGCACTTGACCGTCCCGTGCGGCGACTGATCCGAAGGCGGCCTCCGCCGTGGTGGGTCAGGAGGCCGCGACCGCGAGGCCGAAGCCGATCAGCACGACACCCGTGGTCCGCTCCAGCGCCCGGCGCACCCGGGGCCGTTCCAGGACCCGCCGGGCCCGGGACAGCAGCAGGACGCAGCCGCCGAGCCAGGCGAACGTCAGGGCGACGTGGAGCAGGACGAGCAGGGCCATGCCCTGGACCGCGGGCAGGTGCGGCGGGGCGAGGGCCGGGAGCAGCCCGGTGTAGGAGACGGCGACCTTCGGGTTGAGCAGGTTGGTGACCAGGCCCGTCCGCCAGGCGCTCCCGGCCGTCGGCCCCGGTGCCCGCGCCTCGGCGGGCGCGGTGCCGCGGTGCCGCCACAGCGCCTGCGCACCCAGGAACACCAGGTAGCCGGCGCCCAGCAGCCGGACCGTCAGATACGCCGTGGGGGAGGCGGCCAGCACCGCGGCGAGCCCGGCCGCGGTGAGCGCGCCCCAGACCAGCAGGCCGCTCGCGATCCCGGACACGGTGCGCAGCGCGTCCCGGGAGCCGGCCGCGAGGGCACGGCGGGTGACCACCGCCATGTCCGGGCCGGGTACGACGGTCAGCAGACCCAGGACGGCCACGGCGGCCGCGAGACGGGTCAGCACGAGGCCGCCCCGGGGCGGGGGGATCGGTTCACGCACCAAGGGTCCGACGCCCGACCGCGGTCGGTCCAGCACATGTTTCCGACCCATACACGTCAGGAAAACCGATGAACGGCCCCGCGCGGGAACACCCTGTGCCCGGGCCGTCGTGCCGTGCGCGGGTCCGCCGCGAGAAGATCGGCCGTGACCGACGTGTCCATCCCGGAAGGAACCGACGAGATCATGTGCGTCACCGAGGCCCGCGATCCGGCGGAGGCGTCCCGATGAACGACGACGTCCTGCTGCACACCACCGGCCGGGCCGGGCACATCACCCTGAACCGGCCCCAGGCCATCAACGCCCTGTCGCACCCCATGGTGCTGCGCATCGCCGAGGCCCTCACCGCGTGGGAGCACGACCCGGCCGTCGAGACCGTCGTCATCACCGGCGCGGGGGAGCGCGGCCTGTGCGCGGGCGGCGACATCCGCGCCGTCCACGACGACGCCCGCGACGGCGACGGCAGCGCCGCGGCCGCCTTCTGGCGCGACGAGTACCGCCTCAACGCCCGGATCGCCCGCTACCCCAAGCCGTACGTCGCGCTCATGGACGGGATCGTGATGGGCGGCGGCGTCGGCGTCTCCGCGCACGGCCGGGTCCGGATCACCACCGAGCGGTCGCGGATCGCCATGCCGGAGACCGGCATCGGGTTCGTCCCGGACGTCGGCGGCACCCGGCTGCTCGCCCTCGCCCCCGGCGAACTGGGCACCCATCTCGCCCTGACCGGCGCCCGGATCGGCGCCGCCGACGCGCTGCTGTGCGGACTCGCCGACCACTTCGTGCCGTCCGCCGCGATCCCCGCGCTCCTCGCCGACCTCGCCGGCCTGCCCGTGCCCGAGGCGCTGGCCCGGCACGTACGGTCCGCTCCCGAGGGGGACCTGGCCGGCCGGCGGGCGTGGATCGACGACTGCTACGCCGCCGACACCGTCGAGGAGATCCTGCGGCGGCTGCTCACCCATGGCGACCCGGCCGCCAAGGAGACCGCCGAGACCCTGCTCACCAGGTCCCCGACCGCCCTCAAGGTCACCCTCGCCGCCCTGCGCCGCGCCCGGCGCCTCGGCTCGCTGGAGGAGGTACTCGACCAGGAGTACCGCGTCTCCTGCGCCGCCCTGTCCACCCACGACCTGGTCGAGGGCATCCGCGCGCAGGTCGTCGACAAGGACCGCCGGCCCCGGTGGTCGCCGGCCACCCTCGCCGAGGTCGCCGACGCCGACGTGGAACGCTTCTTCGCCCCGCCCGGGGAGGGCGGACCGGGCCTCACCGCGCCCCGGTGAGCCGTACCGGCGGCCGCCCGCCAGGCCCGAGACGAAGATCACGCCTGGTGGGGCGGTCTTGGCCGTGCCCCTGACACGCGGTACGGTCGGTCCGATATCGACGACGGCGAGACGGAAGCCGGTGGGAATCCGGTACGGTCGCGCCACTGTATGCAACAGCCCCTGGGTGTTTGCGAGTCAGACCCGTGGCCGTCGTCCTGTGCACCACCGAGATGGGACGCGAACTCCCAGAGGAGGTCCTGCCATGGCGCAGACCGTCGCTCCGCCGACCGCCGGCACACCCGCCGTTCCCGCCAAGCTCCCGCTGTCCGCGATAGCTCCGTGGGCGGTCTTCTTCGGCATCCTGATGCTCGTCCTGCTCTACTTCGTCGGCGCCGAGCAGGGCGCCACCTCCGTGTTCAGCGGCACGGACGTCCACGAGTGGGTGCACGACGCCCGCCATCTGCTCGGTTTCCCCTGCCACTGACGCGAGGGACGCCGCACACCCCATGAACTCCGCAACCGTAAGAAACCTCCTGGTACGTGGCATGCTCGCCGGTCTCGCCGCCGGCGTGCTCGCCCTGGTCGTCGCCTACCTGCTGGGCGAGCCGTCCGTCGACAGGGCGATCGGCTTCGAGGCCACCCACTCCCACGAGCACGAGACGGAGGCCGTCTCCCGCTCGCTCCAGTCCACCGCGGGCCTGGCCACCGGTGTGCTGGTGTACGGGGTCGCCTTCGGCGGCATCGCCGCGCTGGCCTACTGCTTCGCCCTGGGCCGCGTCGGACGCTTCTCCCCGCGGGCGACCGCGCTGCTGCTGTCCGGCTGCGCGCTGCTCGCCGTGTACGTGGTGCCGTTCCTCAAGTACCCGGCCAACCCGCCGTCGGTGGGCGACCCGGACACCATCGGCAGACGCACCACGCTGTACTTCCTGATGATGCTGCTCAGCGTCCTGCTGGCGGTCGCCGCCACCATCCTCGGCAAGCGGCTCCGACCGCGCCTGGGCACCTGGTGGGCCTCGGCGGCCGCGGTCCTCGCGTTCGCCGTCGTCATCGGGCTGGCCTACCAGTTCCTGCCGGTGGTCAACGAGGTGCCGGCGGACTTCCCGGCCGCCCTGCTGTGGCGGTTCCGGCTCTCGGCGCTCGCCATCCAGCTGGTGCTGTGGACCGGATTCGGGCTGCTCTTCGGCGAGTTGGCCGAGCGCGTCCTCGACCCGAAGCCGGCGAGGGCGCCCTCCGCCGCGCGGACGGCGACAGCCGCCCGCTGAACCACCCGCGAGGGCCCTCCGCAACCGTCCGGGGGCCCTCGCGGTTTCTCCCCGGCCGCGCGTGTTCTACGCGCCGGCCGGCGGGTCCGCCTTCACCGACAGTTCCGTCGAGCCCTTGAGGGGCAGCGAGAGGGAGCGGAAGCCGGAGGCCGGGTCGCGGATCCAGTCGAGGTAGTCGGGCTCGGCGTTGTCGTTCATCACCAGAGCGCCCGGCCGCAGTTGGGGCGCGACGATCTCGATCACCTGGCGGGCCAGGGTGGGACCGGAGCCGCCCGGCCAGCCGTCGATGAGCGCGAAGTCGACCGGCCCGCCCAGGTCCCGCAGTGTCTCCCGGGCGTCCCCGACCCGCAGGTCCACCAGGTCGGCGAGGCCGGCCTCGGCGAGGTTGCCCAGGGCGGCGGCCGCCTTCTCCGGGACGATCTCGGAGCCGATCACCGTGCCGCCGCCGTTGTCCCGGACCGCGGCGGCGAAGTAGAGCGTCGACACCCCGAGCGAGGTGGCGAACTCGACGACCCGCCTGGCACCGATCGCCCGGCAGAGCAGATAGATCAGGTCGCCCTGGGCCGGATGGATCGAGAAGCCGATGTCGGGGAAGGCGTGCGGATCGTGGTGTCCGCCCCGCGGGCCGCCCCCGGCGGGACGGCGCCGTTCGCCGCGGAGCCGGTCGAGTACGGCCTGGACCCGTGGGTCCCGCAGTGGTCCGTCGGCGTGCTGGGTCGACATGTGTGAACCCCTCGATTCCGTCCGGTCTCTTTCATCGATACGGTCTGAGTAGTATCACGATATATCGATTGCCTGGTTCTGTGGGAAGCGGGCGGCAAGCGGCTGTGAACCGGCCGTGTCTTCCGCGTCCGGCCGGTGCCGCACTCGCGTCCCGCGCGCCCGACAGGGAAAGATGGGCGGCGAGCGATCGATCAACAACTGCGGAGGAATGCACTCATGCCGCATGAGCGAGCGGGCCGGCCGGCGGCTCCCGAGGACCTCGTCGACGTGGCCCGGCTGGTCACGGCCTACTACACGCTGCACCCCGACCCCTCCGACCCCGCCCAGCGGGTCGCGTTCGGCACCTCCGGCCACCGCGGTTCGTCGCTGACGACCGCCTTCAACGAGGACCACATCGCGGCCACCAGCCAGGCCATCTGCGAGTACCGCACCGGCCAGGGCACCGACGGCCCCCTCTTCCTGGGCGCCGACACCCACGCCCTGTCCGAGCCCGCCAAGGCCACCGCCCTGGAGGTGTTCGCCGCCAACGGCGTCACCGTCCTCGTCGACAGCGCCGACGGCTACACGCCCACCCCCGCCGTCTCGCACGCCGTCCTCACCCACAACCGGGGCCGCACCACCGGCCTCGCGGACGGCGTCGTCGTCACCCCCTCGCACAACCCGCCCGCCGACGGCGGCTTCAAGTACAACCCGCCGAGCGGCGGCCCCGCCGCCTCCGACGCCACCTCCTGGATCCAGGACCGCGCCAACCGGATCATCGCGGGCGGCATGAAGGACGTCCAGCGCATCCCGTACGAGGCCGCGCTCGCCGCGCCCACCACCGCCCGCTACGACTACATGGGCACCTACGTCGACGACCTGCCCAGCGTCCTGGACCTGGACGCCGTCCGCGCCTCGGGCCTGCGCATCGGCGCCGACCCGCTCGGCGGCGCCTCCGTCGACTACTGGGGCCGGATCGCCGAACGGCACGGGCTCGACCTCACCGTCGTCAACCCGTACACCGACCCCACCTGGCGGTTCATGACGCTGGACTGGGACGGCAAGATCCGCATGGACTGCTCCTCGCCGTACGCGATGGCCTCGCTGATCGAGAAGCGGGACGAGTTCCGGGTCGCCACCGGCAACGACGCCGACGCCGACCGGCACGGCATCGTCACCCGCGACGCCGGCCTGATGAACCCCAACCACTACCTCGCCGTCGCCATCTCCTACCTCTACCGCCACCGCGAGCAGTGGGCGGCGGGCGCGGGCGTCGGCAAGACACTGGTCTCCTCCTCGATGATCGACCGCGTCGCCGCCGACCTCGGCCGCCAACTGGTCGAGGTGCCCGTCGGGTTCAAGTGGTTCGTCGACGGACTGGTCAGCGGGGCCATCGGGTTCGGCGGCGAGGAGTCGGCCGGCGCCTCCTTCCTGCGCCGGGACGGCTCGGTGTGGACCACCGACAAGGACGGCATCCTGCTCGCCCTGCTCGCCTCCGAGATCACGGCGGTCACCGACAAGACGCCCTCCGAGCACTACGCCGACCTCACCGCCCGCTTCGGCGAACCCGCCTACGCCCGCATCGACGCCCCGGCGACCCGCGAGGAGAAGGCCCTCCTCGCCAAGCTCTCCCCGGCCCAGGTCACCGCCGAGACCCTGGCGGGCGAGGCGGTCACCGGCGTGCTCACCGAGGCGCCCGGCAACGGCGCGGCGATCGGCGGCATCAAGGTGACCACCCGGAACGCCTGGTTCGCGGCCCGCCCGTCCGGCACGGAGGACGTGTACAAGATCTACGCCGAGTCCTTCGAGGGCCCCGACCACCTGGCCCGGGTCCAGGAGGAGGCCAGGGCGGTGGTCGACGCAGCGCTCGGCGGCTGACCGGGCTCCCGCCGGTCCCCGGTCAGGTCGCGACGGTGCGCCGCCGCGACCGGGGCCCGGCGAGTTCCGCGGCGGCCCGGCGCGCGTTCGCGGCGAGGTGGGCCGAACCCCAGTCCCGGGCGGTGCGTTCGGCCAGCGCGTAGCACTCGGCCGCCTCCCGGTCCGCGCCGAGGAGCCGGTGCAGATCGGCGAGGGCGTGGGCGAGGGGACGGCCCGCGTAGGCCGCCCCGGCCGCGCCCGCGAGCTGCTCGCGCAGCGGCCGCAGATGCCCGAGGAGGGCCTCTGCCGCCGCCCGGTCGCGGTGCAGCACCGCCAGCTGGGCCCGGAAGTCGAGCTCCAGACCGTAGAGATGGTCCTGGAGCGGTTCCGGTGGGACGGGTACGGCCAGGGACTCGTCGAGCCGGCCCAGGCGGGCCAGGACCAGCGCCCTCGCCACGGCGACCGGGCCGCCCGCCGACTCGTGCACCGCGCGCACCAGCGGCTCGGTCTCGGCCACCCGGTCCTGGGCGAGCCGCATGCTGATCAGCCCGAGCGTGCGCAGCCCGGTGGCGTGGTGGGCGCCGACCCGCTGGAGCAGCGCGTCGGCCTCGGCGTACCCGGCCTCCGCCGCGTCGAACCGGCCGGTCACCACCGCCAGCATGGCGGAGGTCGCCGCGCTGAGCCCCTGCGCCCACACCAGCCGGTAGCGGCGGGCCAGGAGCAGACCCTCCGCCGTGTGCCGCCGCACCGCGGCGGGGTCGTTGCGGGCGGCGGCGGTCATCGCGTCCAGGTGCTCGCAGACCCAGCGGTAGGCGGGCAGGTCGTGCTCGCGGGCGAGTTCGCGCAGCTCCGCGGTGAGCGGTGGCCGGGCGGCGGCCCGGGCCTCGTGCGGGAGCAGCCGCGCCGAGGTCATCAACGCGGCCGCCATCAGCCGGGGTTCGCCGTCGGCGCGGGCCAGCGCGAGCTGGGCGCCGGCCGCCGCCACGGCCCGGGGCGCGTCCTCGGCGGCCACCGCGTCGACCAGGACCTGGAGGAGCCGGGCACGGGTCGGACCGTCGAGGCCGGGACCGGACGCGAGCCGGTCCAGACGGGCCACGGCGGCCCGGTCGTACGGTCCTTCGAGCCGGCTGCGCCACGGCGTGGGCTCGGTCCACGCCGCGTAGACGGCGGCCACCAGGTCGCCCCGGTCGGCCTGTTCGGCGAGTGCGACGGCCCGCTGCCGGGTGCGCCGGGCGGCGTCGGTGGCGCCGGTGCGCACCTGCGCGCCCAGCAGCCGTACCAGCAGCTCGATCAGCCGGTCGGGCGGCGCGTCGTCGCCGGTGGCCGCGGTGTGCGTGTCGATCGCCTGCTGGATCAGGGTGACGGCGACGTCGTGGGCGTAGCGCCGTTCGCCGTCCTCGGCGGCCCGCAGCGCGTAGTCGACCGCGAGCGGGGCGTCGGCGGCGCTGCCCGAGCGGGCGAAGTGATGCGCCAGGGCGGCGAGTTCGCCGGGGCGGTGGCGGCGCAGCAGCCGCGCGACGCGGGCGTGCAGCCGGGCCCGCCGTACGCCGGACAGGTCGGCGTAGACGGTGTCGCGGACCAGGGCGTGCACGAACCGGACGCGGCCGGGCCCGGGTTCGGCGAGCAGGTCGGCGGCGAGCGCGGCGTCGAGCCCCTCCAGCACCTGTTCCTCGTCCGCCTCGGCGGCGTCGAGGAGCAGCGCCACCTCGGCCTCCAGCCCCAGTACGGCGGTGAGCTGGACGACGGACCGCGCGGACGCGGGCAGCAGCGCCAGGCGCCGGCGCAGCACGTCCCGCACCCCCTGGGGGACCTCGGAGACCGCCACCAGCGCGCCCTCGTCGGCGAGCAGCCGGGCGCTCTCCAGGACGTAGAAGGGGTTGCCGCCGGTGCGCTCGGCCAGGGCCGCCACGGTCGCCGGGGCCACGGGCGTCCCGCAGACGGCGGCGACCAGGGTGGCGGTGTCCTGCGGGGGCAGGCCGCCGAGCGCGATCCGGTGCGGGGCGCCCGGGGCCAGATGGGCCAGGGTCTTCAGGAGGTGCTCGTCGACGTCGGCGGGGCGGTAACCGGCGATCGTGAGCAGCGGCACGCCGGTGACGGCGGCGGCCGCCTCGACCAGGGCGAGGGTCTCGGCGTCCGCACGGTGCAGGTCCTCCAGG
This sequence comes from Streptomyces sp. NPDC104367, assembly GCF_055583825.1. Taxonomy (NCBI): domain Bacteria; kingdom Bacillati; phylum Actinomycetota; class Actinomycetes; order Kitasatosporales; family Streptomycetaceae; genus Streptomyces; species Streptomyces sp. NPDC104367. The sequence continues at coordinate 257,194 of NZ_JBVJND010000004.1, forward strand.
AGCACGGCGAGGGGCTCCTCGCAGGCCGCGGCGCGCAGCCAGGCGGCGAAGGCGCGGTGCATCCGGAAGCGGCCGGCGGTGGCCTCGTCCCGGGTCGGGACGGCCGCGCCCGCCGACTCCCGCAGCAGGACGGCGAGTTCGTCGGGTCTGGCCGGCGGCACCGCGCGGGCGAGCGCGCCGAGCGCCTCCGCCCAGGCCCAGGCGGGCGGCGCGCCCTCGTACTCCGGGCAGCGGCCGATCACCACCCGCCAGCCGGCCGCCCGCAGCCGGGCCGCGGCCCGGTCGAGGAACGCGGACTTGCCCGCACCGGCCTCCCCGGTGACCAGCACGACACCGCCCGCCTGCCGGGCGGCCCGCGCGGCGGTGTCCACCGCCCGCAGCTCCGCGCCCCGGCCGATGAACAGACCGCGCCCGGTGCGCACGGGCACGTCGGCCACGGGCTCCGGCACGGCCGCGCGCAGCACGTCGAGCCGCCCGTGGAGCACGGCGTGCTCCAGCCTGCGCAGCGCGGGCCCCGGATCGCAGCCGAGCTCGTCGCGGAGCACGGCGCCGGCGCGGCGCAGCGAGGAGAGCGCGTCGGCCTGCCGGTCGCAGCCCCACTGCGCGAGCGCGAGCAGCCGCCAGCCCTCCTCCCGCAGCGGAGCGTCCCGGACCAGGACCTCGGCGTCGGCCGCCGCCTGCGCCGCCCGGCCGGTGCGCAGGTCGGCGGCCACGGCGAGTTCCCGGGCCTCGGCGCGCAGCCCGGTCAGCCGGGCCACCTCGGTGGCGGCCCACTCCTCGTCCGTGTGCTCGGCGAAGGCCGGGCCGTGCCACCAGCCGAGCGCCTCGGCGAGCAGCCGCCGGGCCTCCTCGGCCGGTGCCCCGCGGGCGCGCCCGACCCAGGTCTCGAACCGCCAGGCGTCCACCGCGTCGCCGGGCAGCCTGAGCGCGTACCCGGGCGGGGCGGTGACCAGCACGGTGGCCGGTGCCCGCGGCGGACGCCCCGGCTCCAGCGACCGGCGCAGGTTGGAGAGATAGGCGTGCAGGGACACGGTGGCCTTGGCCGGCGGCGCCCCGTGCCACAGCGCGTCCGCCATCTTCTCGACGGGGACGACACCGCCCCGGGCCGCGATCAGCAGGGCCAGCACGGCGCGCTGCCGCGGGGCACCCAACTCGACCGGTGTCCCGGCGACTTCGGCACCCAGCGGACCCAGGACTCGCAAACGCAGCACGGCCGGGGAATCTACCCGAGTGCCGCGTCGATCCCGTCAACAGACGATAAACGCGCAGACGTCGAGGGCCGCCGGGCCGGTCGCCGGGCGGATGCCGGGCGGATGCCGAGCCGCACGCAGAGCCGGGTGCCGAGCCGCACGCCAAGCCGGACGCCAAGCGGACGCCAAGAAGGGGCGGGAACGGTGGGCGGCCGAAGCACACATCTGAATCGTTGGAGCAAGCGAGCGTGTCCCTCAACAGCAGCCACGGCGCGACGGCCACCGCCGAGCGTCCTCATACCCACGAAATGGTCGTGGTCCACCGGGTCTTCCGCCGCGAGTCGGCGCTGCTGCCCCGGCTGGTGCGCGCCGTCCCCGAAGGCGACAGGGCCGGCGCGGCGCGGGTCGCCGGGGCCCTGGCCGACTACACGATGGGACTGCACCACCATCACCACGCCGAGGACGAGCTGATCTGGCCGCTGCTGCGGGCCCGGGCCGCGCAGGACGACGCGCTGGTCGGCCGGATGACCGAGCAGCACGAGGCCATCGACGACACCCTGAGGACCGTCGCCGGGTGGACGCCCGTGTGGCAGCGGTCCGCCGACCGGATCTCCGGCGAGGAACTGGCGCTGGCCCTGGACGCCCACCGGGCCGCGCTCCTGGTCCACCTGGACGAGGAGGAGCGCTCGGTGCTCCCGCTGGTCGCCGACCATCTGACCGTCGCCGAGTGGGACCTGGTCGGACAGCGCGGGATGGAGGGCATCCCGAGGAACAAGCGCATGCTGGCCCTCGGCGCGATCCTGGAGGAGGCCACCCCCGAGCAGCGCGCCCTCTTCCTGGGCAAGGCCCCGCTGATCGGACGGCTGCTGTGGCAGGCCGTCGGCCGCCGCCAGTACGCCGCCTACCGCGAGGCCATGCGCGCCCCGCTGGACGGTGAGTAGTCCGGTGACCGTACTCGACTCCGCCCCGCTCGGCGTCCTGGACGCCTACCGCACCTGCGAGTTCGCCACCCTGGGCCGGGACGGCACCCCGCTGGCCTGGCCCACGGCCGTACGGCGCCGCCCCGACGGGACACTGCTGCTCAGCACGTCGCTGGCGTTCGCGCAGAAGGCCCTGAACATCCGCCGCGACGGCCGCGTCGCCCTGCTCTTCTCCGACCCCACCGGCAGCGGCCTCGACCGGCCGCCGCAGATCCACGTCGGCGGCCGCGCCGAGTGCCCCGACGAGATCATGACCGGACCGCAGGGCGCCGAGGACTACTGGCGGATGCTGTTCGAACGGCAGCCGCACAGCAGGTCGTACCTCGCACCCCCGATGCGCCTGGTGATGGACTGGTACTACCTGCGTCTGCTGATCACCGTGACCCCCGAACAGGTCGTCGTCCGGCCGCAGTTGCCCGCCGCCGACCGCCCGGCGCCAGCCGTCGGACCGGTCGAAGGACCGGCCGGCGGGCCGGTCGGCGCCGCACAGCTCGGCCGGTTCCCCACGGCCGTGCTCGCGGCGCGCGACGCCTCAGGGGCGCCGGTGCTGGCCCGGACCCGGCCGGTGGCCGTGTCCGAGGGCTTCGCGGTGGACCTCCCGGCCGACTGCCCGGCCGCACCGGGCCCCGCCTCCCTCCTCGTGCACCGGCACGACGAGCACCTCAACCACATGCACAACGCCCTGGTGCGCGGCGAACTGCGGGAGGGCGACGAGGGGCTGGTCCTGGTGCCCGCCAAGGTGGTGGAGCCCATGGGCTCGGGCCGGGCGAGCGACGCGGTGAGCGTGCTGCGCACCACCCGGCGGGCCACCGACCGCTACCTCTCCCGGCGCGGCCTGACCCGCCCCCGTGTGCGCTGGCAGGAGTTCAGTGCGCTGGCGCGGGACGCCCGGCGCGGTTGACACCCGCGCGGCCCACGCCTGACGGCACCGCGCACGCCTGCGCCGTTGTGCCTGACGGCGCCGCGCATGTTTGCGCCGTTGTGCCTGACGGCACCGCGCATGCCTGCGCCGCCACGCTTCCCGCCACCGCGCACGCCTGCGCCGCCACGCTTCCCGCCACCGCGCATGCCTGCGCCGCTACTCCTCCCGGCACCGGGCGAGCCGTCGCTCCAGGAACCTGCGTTCCGCGTCGTTCTCGACCAGTTCCAGGGCGCGGGCGTACGCCGTGGCCGCCTCGTGGTGGCGGCCCATGCGGCGCAGCAGGTCGGCGCGGGTCGCGGGCAGCAGGTGGTAGCCGGCCAGGCCGTTCTCCGCCTCCAGCTCCGCCACCAGGGCGAGGCCCGCCGCCCCGCCCTCGGCCATGCCCACCGCGACCGCGCGGTTGAGCCGGACCACGGGGGAGGGGACGTACCGCTGGAGCTCGCCGTAGAGCGCGGCGATGTCGGACCAGTCGGTGTCCGCGGCGGTCGGGGCGGTGGTGTGGCAGGCCGCGACGGCGGCCTGGATCTGGTAGGGACCGGGGCGGCCCCGGCGCAGGGCGCTCTCCAGGAGCGCGGCGCCCTCGTCGATCTCCGCCCGGTCCCAGGCCGTCCGGTCCTGGTCCTCCAGCGTCACCAGGTCGCCCGCCGCGTCCACCCGGGTGTCCCGGCGCGCGTCGTGCAGCAGCAGGAGCGCGAGCAGACCGACGACCTCGGGTTCGTCCGGCATCAGCCGGGCGAGCAGCCGGGCGAGCCGGACCGCCTCGGCGCACAGGCCGGTGCGCAGCAGACCGGCGCCGCTCGTGGCGGCGTACCCCTCGTTGAACAGCAGGTAGAGCACGGCGAGGACGCCCGTGGTGCGCTCGGGCAGCAGATGCGCGGGCGGCACCCGGTACGGGATGCCCGCGTTGCGGATCTTCCGCTTGGCGCGCACCAGCCGCTGCGCCATCGTCGCCTCGGGGACGAGGAAGGCGCGGGCGATCTCCGGGGTGGTGAGCCCGGCGAGGGTGCGCAGGGTCAGCGCGACCCTGGCCTCGATCGGGAGCGCCGGGTGGCAGCAGGTGAAGAGCAGCCGCAGCCGGTCGTCCGCGACGCCACTGTCGTCGCCGTCGCCGTCGTCGTCGGGGTCGACGGGCCCCGCGTCCCGTGCCAGCACCGCCGCCTCCCGCAGCTTGCGCGCCCCCACCGCCTCCCGGCGCAGCACGTCCAGGGCGCGGTTGCGGGCGGTCGTGGTCAGCCAGGCGCCGGGGCGGCGCGGCACTCCGTCGTGCCGCCACCGCTCCAGCGCCTGGGCGAAGGCGTCCTGCGCGCACTCCTCGGCGAGGTCCCAGTCGCCGGTCACCCGGATCAGGGTGGCGACGACCTGGGCCCACTCCTCGTGGAAGGCGTCCGCGACGGCCTTCTCGACGTCGTCCGTGCCGCTCACTCCCAGACCGGCCGCACCTCGACCGAGCCGCCGGCGAGCGCCGCGGGGTGCCGGGAGGCGAGTGCGAGAGCCTCGTCCAGGTCGGCGACCTCGATGATGTCGAGACCCGCGATGTACTCCTTGGTCTCGGCGAACGGACCGTCGCTCAGCAGCACTTCGTCTCCCCGGACGCGCACGGTGGTCGCGTCGGCGGCCGGCCGCAGCCGGGCACCTCCCTTGACCACGTCCCGGGTCCTGACCTCGTGGATGTACGAGGCGAAGCGCGGGTCCTCGGCGATCTCGGCCGGGCTCGGCTCCGGGCCGCCGACCGGGGTGCAGATGAACAGGACGTACTTCATGACCGCTGCTCCTTCCCGGCCGTCCCGTCCGCCGGCACCGACACGTGCTCGTGGGCGATCAGCCAGCCGAATCCGGTGTGACGGTAACCGGTGGTCACCCGGACCACCCGGTCGAAGGGCTCCCCGGTCACCAGGGTGCCGCGGACGCGGACCAGGGCGTGGCTGAAGGCGCTGCCCTCGCCCGGACGGACCTTCAGTTCGAGCACCTCGCGGCGGACGGGTCCGTCGAACCCCGCGAACCAGGCCCCGGCCTCCTCGCGCAGTCCGTCGGTCCCGGACCGCGCCTCGGCGCCGTCGGGCCGGAAGACCTCCACGTCCGGCGCGTAGCAGGCCGCCGTCCGGCCGGCGTCCCGCTCGCGGGCGGCCTCCGTCAGCTCGGCGTCGAGCCGGCGCACGGCCGCCTCGGCGTCCTGCGCCGGGTCCTCGTCCCAGAACGGGCGCACCTCCATGGCCCCGATCGTCGCCACCGGATGCCCGGCGGCGATCCGCACCGCCTCCTCCAGGCTGTCGCAGTCGACGACGTCGAACCCGGCGACGTACTCCTTCGTCTCCGCGAACGGCCCGTCCGTGCGCAGCACCTCGCCGTCGCGCACCCGTACGGTGACCGCGGAGTCCGGCAGCCGCAGCCGGTGGCCGTACAGCCGGGCCCCGCCGCGGACGCCGTGCTCCTCCACCCAGGGTTCGACCGGCGCCATCCCCGAGGCGTCGGCGGTGTCGTCGCCGCAGACGAGCAGCATGTACTTCATGGTTCCTCCCGGTCCTCATGAGCTTCCTACACCCCACCGACGAACGGCGCCGGGCGGAATCGACACCCGGGGCACATCACGTCCGCCCGTCACACCGGCGACCGCGTCCGGGCGGAGCCGCCCGCGCCCGGCCGGCCGCCGGGGGGCGGGTTTACGGCGCCGGATTCCGGTGAGCAGCGTGAGCGGGGCAGCGCCGCCCGCCGTGGAGCCGCCCCCGAACCGAGCCCGCCCCCGTCGCTCCCCGGAGCGCATGCCGTGTGAGAGGTGTTCTGGTCTGTCCGGCTCCCGCGAGACAGCGACCGCAGTCGACCCATCGCCCGTGCGGGCCCCGGACCGGACACCGGCCCCACCCCCGCGCCCCGGCACCGCCGCCCGCAACGGGCCGGCGCCCGGGCGGCGCGACGCCTACTTCGACAACGCGAAGTACCTGGCGATCGTGCTGGTGGCCGTCGGGCACGCCTGGGAACCGCTGCGCTCGGACAGCCGGACCGTCACCGCCCTCTACACGCTCGTCTACGCCTTCCACATGCCGGCGTTCATCGTCGTCTCCGGCTACTTCTCCCGCGGTTTCGACGCGAGCCCGCGCCGGATCCGACGCCTCGTGACCGGCGTCGCCGTCCCCTACGTGGTGTTCGAGGTCGCCTACACCCTCTTCACCCGATGGAGCGACCACGTTCCCGACCGCGAGATCAGCCTGCTCGACCCCCTGTACCTGACCTGGTTCCTGGCCGCCCTGTTCGTCTGGCGGCTGACCACGCCGATCTGGCGGCTGGTGCGATGGCCGCTGCCCCTGGCGCTCACCATCGCCGTGCTGGCGAGCCTCACGCCCTCCATCGGCAAGGACCTCGACCTCCAGCGCACCCTGCAGTTCCTGCCGTACTTCGTGCTGGGCCTCGGCCTGCGCCAGGAGCACTTCCGGTGGCTGCGCCGCCGGCGGGTCCGGATCTGCGCGGTCCCGGTCCTGGCCGCCGCGCTCGCCGTCGCCTACTGGTCGGTGCCGCTCTCCGGCTACCGCTGGCTCTTCCACAAGGACAGCGCCGAACAGCTCGGCGCGCCCGCCTGGGCCGGTCCCGTCATGACCCTCGTCACCTTCGGCTGCTCCCTGGTCCTCGTCGCCTGCTTCCTCGCCTGGGTGCCCGGCCGCCGCACCTGGTTCACCGCGCTCGGCGCGGGCACGCTGTACGGCTACCTGCTGCACGGCTTCCTCATGCAGAGCGCCGGGCCCGCCCACTGGTACGCCCCCGCCTGGACGCACGGGCCGCTCGGCGCGGTGACGGCCACCCTGGCCGCCGCCACGGCCGTGACCCTGCTGTGCACCCCGCCGGTGCGCCGGGTCTTCCGGTTCGTGATGGAGCCCAGGATGGACTGGGCGTTCCGCGCGCCGCCGGAGCCGGTCGGCGGGGGCGACCGGCGAAACGCCGCCGGGGTGCTTTCCGGAAGGCCCTGAAACGGCGAACATGCCGCACCATGGACATTCTGCTCGTCGCGAGCGCGTTCAACAGCCTGTCCCAGCGGGTGTACGCCGAACTGTCCGACCTCGGCCACCGGGTGGACGTCGTCCTCGCCGCGCACGGCCCCGACGCCGTCCGCTCCGCCGTGGCGGACCGGCGCCCGGAGCTGATCGTCGCGCCCCTGCTGAAGTCGGCGCTCCCCGAGGACGTCTGGCGGGAGCACACCTGCCTGATCGTCCACCCGGGACCGCCCGGCGACCGCGGCCCCGCCGCCCTGGACTGGGCCCTCGCCGAGCAGGCCCCCCACTGGGGAGTGACCGTGCTCCAGGCCGAGGCGGCGATGGACGCGGGCCCCGTCTGGGCGAGCGAGCCCTTCACCGTGGAACCGGTCGGCAAGAGCGACCTCTACCGGGGCGAGGTGGCCGACGCCGCCCTCACCGCCGTCCACCGGGCCGTACGGCGCTACGCCGAGGGCTCGTACAAGCCGCGGCCGCAGAGCGATCCCGGGATCCGCGGCCGGGTCGTCTGGCGGGACGTCCTGCGCCAGCGCCACCGGCGGATCGACTGGGCCGCCGCCGACACCGCGACGGTCCTGCGCAAGCTGCGCGGGGCCGACTCGCAGCCCGGGGTGCTCGACGAACTCCTCGGCCACGAGGTGTTCCTGCACGGCGGCCACCCCGAGGACCGGCTGACCGGCGAGCCGGGCGAACTGCTCGCGACCCGGGCGGGCGCGGTCTGCCGGGCCACCCGGGACGGCGCCGTCTGGATCCCCGAGCTGCGCCCCCGCAAGGGCTCCGCGGACCCCGCCCCGTTCCGGCGCCCCGCGGCCGACGTCCTCGCCGGCCCGCCGGTGTCCGGCCCGGCCCTCCCGGAGTGCCCCGCCCCGCTCGAACTGCCCCCGGACCGCCGCACCTGGACCGACATCCGCTACCGGCAGCTCGGTGACGTCGGCCTCGTGAGCTTCGCCTTTCCCGGCGGGGCGATGAGCACCGGCCACTGCCGCCGCCTGCTCGCCGCCTACGAGTACGCCCTCGCCCGGCCCACCCGGGTGCTGGTGCTCGGCGGCCGCCGGGACTTCTTCTCCAACGGCATCCACCTGAACACCATCGAGGCCGCCCCCGACCCCGCCGAGGAGTCCTGGGCCAACCTCAACGCCATGGACGACCTGGTGGAGGCCGTGCTGCGCACCGACGACCGGCTGGTCGTGGCCGCGCTCGGCGGCAACGCGGCGGCCGGCGGCGCGCTGCTCGCCCTCGCCGCCGACGAGGTCTGGTGCCGGGCCGGCGCCGTCCTCAACCCGCACTACCGGCTGATGGGCCTGTACGGCTCCGAGTTCTGGACCTACACGCTGCCGCGCCGCGCCGGAGCGGAGGCGGCCCGCCGGCTCACCGAGGAGGCACGGCCGGTGAGCGCCGCGACCGCCGCCCGGACCGGCCTCGTCGACCGGCTGGTCCCGGTGCCCCCGCAGGGCTTCGCCGCCGAAACCGAACGGCTGGCGGCCGCGCTCGCCGCCGACCCCGGCCTGGAACGGCGGATCGCCGCCAAGGCCGAGGCCCGCCGCTCCGACGAGGCACGACGGCCGCTCGGCGCGTACCGCGAGGACGAACTCGCCCGGATGCGCGAGCTGTTCTTCGACCCCGGCGCCGCCTACCACACCCTGCGCTCGGACTTCGTCCGCAAGGTCCCGGGCGGTGCGCGATGACGCGGCTGCTGGTGGCGGGCGTCGGCAACATCTTCCTCGGCGACGACGCCTTCGGCCCCGAGGTGATCCGCGCCCTGGCCACGCGCCCGCTGCCGCCCGGGGTACGGGTCCGGGACTTCGGCATCCGGGGCATGGACCTCGCCTACGCACTCCTCGACGGCTGGACGGTCGCCGTACTCGTGGACGCGGCCGCCCGCGGCGAACGCCCCGGCACCCTCTCCCTGATCGAGCCCGAACTCCCCGACGGGCGCACGGCCGCCCCGCCCGAGGCGCACGGCATGGACCCGGCGAAGGTGCTGGCCCTCGCCACCCACCTCGGCGACGAGCCGCTGCCCCGCGTCCTCGTCCTCGCCTGCGAGCCGGGGGAGCTGTCGCGCGGCGACGAGGACATCGCCCCCGGGCTGAGCGGGCCGGTCCGGGACGCGGTCGGGCCCGCGGTCGAGGCCCTGCACGCACTCGTCCCGGCGCTGCTGGCGGATCCCCTGGTCACGCCCTCGTTGGCCCGCCCGGAGGAATCCGCGGACCCCGCCGCGGCCGGGCTCCCGCACCGGGCCGCGACCGGCACGCAGGATCGCTGACGGACCAGGCGCGGACCCACCCGCTCCCACGGTCCGCCCGAGCCCAGCGACCGAGGAGCACCCATGTGTCAGTCGGAGGAGGTCACCCGGGCCGTCCTGGCCAGGAACGACGGCCTGGCCGCGAGCCTGCGCGACGACCTGGCCGCGCGCGGGACGAGCGTGGTCAACCTGCTCTCCAGCCCCGGCAGCGGCAAGACCGAACTGCTCGGCCGGGTGCTGGCCCGGGCGCTGGAGCGGGAGGTCCCCGTCGCCGCCTTCACCGCCGACCTCGCCACCGAGAACGACGCCCGGCGGCTGGCCCGCTCCGGCGCCCCCGTCAAGCAGCTGCTGACCGACGGACTGTGCCACCTGGAGGCCCGCCAGGTCCGCGGCCATCTGGAGGGCTGGCTGCCGCCGCACACCGCGCTGCTGTTCGTGGAGAACGTCGGCAACCTCGTCTGCCCCGCCTCCTACGACCTCGGCGAGCACCTGCGGATCGTGCTGATGGCGGTGACCGAGGGCGAGGACAAGCCCTCGAAGTACCCCACCGCCTTCGGCTCCGCCCATCTGGTCGTCCTCACCAAGACCGACCTTGCCGCACCCGCGGGCTTCGACGAGCAGGCCTTCGCCGACCACGTACGGCGGGTCAACCCCGGGGTGGAGATCGTCCGCTCCTGCGCCCGCACCGGCGAAGGCGTCGACACGGTCCTCGACCGCGTCCTCGCCGTACGCGACGGCGCCCCCGCGCACCGCCCGCCGCTCGCCCCGCATCCGCACGGTCACGTCCACGCCCCGACCGCCCCGTGACCGCGCCCGCCCCGGCGGCGGCCGTACGCCGCCGCATCACGGTCCGCGGGACCGTGCAGGGCGTCGGCTTCAGGCCGTACGTCCACCGCCTCGCCGCCGGCCTGGCGCTGACCGGACACGTCAGCAACACCGGCGACGGCGTGGTCATCGAGGTGGAGGGGACACCGGCCGGGGTCGAGCGGTTCCGGGAGCGGCTGGCCGCCGAGCCGCCGCCGCTGGCCGCCGTGACCACCGTGGGCGTCGAGGAACTGCCCGCCACCGGCGCGGACCGCGCCTTCACCATCCGCGCCACCGAACAGGCCGCCCGGGGCCGCACCCTGCTCCCGCCGGACACCGCGACCTGCGCCGACTGCCTGCGCGAGCTGTCCGATCCCGCCGACCGCCGCCACCGCCACCCCTTCATCACCTGCACCCACTGCGGGCCCCGCTTCACCATCGCCACCGGGATGCCCTACGACCGCGCGGCCACCACCATGTCCGGCTTCCCCATGTGCCCCGGCTGCGCCCGCGAGTACGGCGCTCCGGCCGACCGCCGCTTCCACGCCCAGCCCGTGGCCTGCCCCGACTGCGGCCCCCGGCTGCGCCTGGTGCCCGCCGCCGGCAGCGCGGTGAGGGCCGCTCGCGACGGTGACGCCCTCTCACGGGCGCGAGAGCTGCTAGCCGAAGGCCGGATCGTCGCCGTGAAGGGCATCGGCGGCTACCACCTGGCCTGCGACGCCTCGAACCCCCGGGCCGTCGACACCCTGCGCGCCCGCAAGGCACGCGGCGGCAAACCGTTCGCCGTGATGTGCGCGGACCTGCACGAGGCGGAGCGCATCGCCGAGACGGGGCCGGCCGAGCGGGCCGCCCTCACCGGCCCCCGGCGCCCCGTCGTCCTCCTCCGCCCCCGGCCCGGGGCACGCCTCGCGCCCGGCGTCCGCCCCGGCAGCCCGCACCTCGGCGTGATGCTGCCCTACACCCCCGTCCACACCCTCCTGTTCGGCCTCCCCGGCGACCCGCCCGGCCCCCGCGTCCTGGTCATGACCAGCGGCAACCGCTCCGGCGAGCCCATCGTCACGGCCGACGACGAGGCGCTGACCCGGCTGTCCGGACTGGCCGACGCCTGGCTCGCGCACGACCGCCCCATCGCCTCGCCCTGCGACGACTCCCTGCTGAGGGTGCGCGCCGACGGCACCGAACAGGTACTGCGCCGCTCCCGCGGCTGGGCACCGCGCCCGCTGCGGCTGCCGGTTCCGGTGCGGCCCGCGCTCGCGGTCGGCGGCGACCTGAAGAACGCGCCGTGCGTCGGCGAGGGCGACCTGGCCTGGTTCGGCCCGCACATCGGCGACATGGGCGACCTGGCCACCCTGGAGGCCGCCACCCGCGCGGAAACACATCTGCACCGGCTGACCGGCGTCCGCCCCGCACTCGTCGCCGCCGACCGCCACCCCGGCTACCACTCGGCCGCCTGGGCCCGCCGCCGGGCGGCCCGGCTGCCCCTCGGACGGCCCGTGCTCGTCCAGCACCACCACGCCCACGTCGCCTCCGCCATGGCCGAGGCAGGCCTCGACGGCACCGCACCCGTCATCGGCGTCGCCTTCGACGGCACCGGCTACGGCGACGACGGCACCGTCTGGGGCGGCGAGGTGCTCGTCGCCGACTACACCGGCTACCGGCGCCTCGCCCACCTCGCCCCGGCCCCGCTCCCCGGCGGGGACGCGGGCGTGGCCAACCCCTGCCGCCTCGCCCTGTCCCGGCTGTGGGCCGCCAGGCTTCCCTGGGACCCGGACCTGCCCAGCGTCACCGCCTGCTCGCGCGAGGAACTGACCCTGCTGCGCCGCCAGCTGGACGGCCGGGTCGGCTGCGTGGCCAGCTCCAGCATGGGCCGCCTCTTCGACGCCGTGTCGTCCCTGGCGGGCGTCTGCCACCGCGCCGGGTACGAGGCCCAGGCCGCCCTGGAACTGGAGGCGCAGGCCTGCCTGGCCTGGGACGAGGACAAGGCCGCGTACCCCTTCGGCGAGGGCCTCGACCCGGCCCCCGTCCTGCGCGCGATCATCGCCGACCTGCGGCGCGCCACCCCGGTCCCGCTCGTCGCGGCCCGTTTCCACCGCGGGGTCGCCCGGGCCGTGGCCGGCGTCTGCCGGCAGGCCCGCCGGGCCACCGGCCTCGCCACCGTCGCCCTCACCGGCGGCGTCTTCGCCAACGCGCTGCTGGAGGCAGCGAGCGCCGAACTGCTGCGCGGCGACGGCTTCACCGTCCTGCTGCACGGCGAAGTCCCCCCGAACGACGGCGGCCTGGCCCTCGGCCAGCTGGTGGTCGCCGCGCACGAACGGCCCGTAGACGGACGGGAACCAGTCAGCGACGAGACGGAGTGACCCATGTGTTTGGCAGTGCCCGGCAGAGTCGTGAGCATCGACGACACGGCCGACCCGCTCACCGGCCTGATCGACTTCGGCGGTGTACAGAAGCAGGCGTGTCTGGAGTACGTCTCCGACGTGCGCGTGGGGGAGTACGTCATCGTCCACGTGGGCTTCGCCCTCCAGCGGCTCGACGAGGAGTCGGCCCTGGCCTCCCTCAAGCTCTTCGAGGAACTCGGCCTCCTGGAGGAGGAGTTCGGCGACGCCTGGCAGCAGGCGGCCCAGCAGGCCGAGGGGGGCGGGCCCCGGTGAAGTACATCGACGAGTTCAACGACCCGCAGCTCGCCCGCAGACTGCTCGACGAGATCCGGGCCACCGTCACCCGGCCCTGGGCCCTGATGGAGGTCTGCGGCGGCCAGACCCACTCCATCATCCGGCACGGCATCGACCAGCTCCTGCCGGAAGAGGTGGAGCTGATCCACGGCCCCGGCTGCCCGGTCTGTGTGACGCCGCTGGAGTCCATCGACCGCGCGCTGGCGATCGCCGCCCGCCCGGACGTGATCTTCTGCTCCTTCGGCGACATGCTGCGCGTCCCCGGCACCGACCGCGACCTGTTCCGCGTCAAGGGCGAGGGCGGCGACGTCCGCGTGGTCTACTCGCCGCTCGACGCGCTGAAGCTCGCCCGGCGCCACCCGGACCGCCAGGTGGTGTTCTTCGCCATCGGCTTCGAGACCACCGCCCCGGCCAACGCCATGGCCGTCCACCAGGCCGCCCGCCTCGGCCTCGCCAACTTCTCCCTGCTGGTCTCCCACGTCCGGGTCCCCCCGGCGATCGAGGCCATCATGACCGCCCCCGACTGCCGGGTGCAGGGCTTCCTGGCCGCCGGGCACGTGTGCAGCGTGATGGGCACCGCCGAATACCCCGAACTGGCCGAACGGCACCGGGTGCCGGTCGTCGTCACCGGCTTCGAACCGCTCGACATCCTGGAGGGCATCCGCCGCTCGGTGGCCCAGCTGGAGCGCGGCGAGCACCGGGTGGAGAACGCCTACGCCCGTGCCGTGCGCGAGGACGGCAACCCGGCCGCGATCCGCATGATCGAGGAGGTCTTCGAGGTCACCGACCGCGCCTGGCGCGGCATCGGCCCCATCCCGGCCAGCGGCTGGCGGCTGAACGAGGCCTACCGGGCGTTCGACGCCGAGCACCGCTTCGACGTCGGCGGCATCCGCACCGAGGAACCGGCCGCGTGCCGGGCCGGCGAGGTGCTCCAGGGGCTCATCAAGCCCACCGACTGCGCCGCCTTCGGTACCACGTGCACCCCGCGCACCCCGCTCGGCGCCACCATGGTCTCCAGCGAGGGCGCCTGCGCCGCCTACTACCTGTACCGCCGGATGTCCGAACCGGCGCCCCCGCGCGAGGAGATGAACCCCGTTGGCTGAGCAGACCGCCGTCGACCCCGCGAACTGGAGCTGCCCGGCCCCGATCCGCGACCAGCCGGTCGTGGTGATGGGCCACGGCGGAGGCGGCGCGCTCTCCGCCGAGCTCTTCGAGCAGATCTTCGCCCCCGCCTACGGCAACGCCCTCCTCGCGGGGATGACCGACTCGGCCGTCCTGCACCTCGGCGGCGCCAGGCTGGCCCTGTCCACCGACTCCCACGTGGTGCGGCCGCTGTTCTTCCCCGGCGGCTGCCTCGGCGACCTCGCCGTCAACGGCACGGTCAACGACCTGGCGATGAGCGGCGCCCGCCCCGCCTACCTCTCCGCCGCCTTCGTCCTGGAGGAGGGCGTCGAGCTGTCCGTCGTCGACCGGATCGCCAAGGCGATGGGCGCGGCGGCCGAGACCGCCGGGGTCACCATCGCCACCGGCGACACCAAGGTGGTCGAGGCCGGTCACGGGGACGGGGTCTACGTCACCACCGCCGGGGTCGGTCTCGTCCCCGAACGGGTGGACATCCGGCCGCAGCGGGCCCGGCCCGGCGACGCCGTCATCGTCAGCGGGCCGATCGGGCTGCACGGGGTCGCCGTGCTGAGCGTGCGCGAGGGACTGGAGTTCGGGGCCGAGGTCGTCAGCGACACCGCGCCGCTGGCCGACCTGGTGGCGACCATGCTCGACGTCACCCCCGACATCCACGTCCTGCGCGACCCGACCCGCGGCGGTCTGGCCGCCGCGCTCAACGAGATCGCCCGCGCCTCGGGAACGGGGGTGCGGCTGACCGAGCGCGCCGTCCCGGTGCCGGACGCGGTCGCGGCCGCCTGCGGTTTCCTCGGCCTCGACCCGCTCTACGTCGCCAACGAGGGCCGGCTGGTGGCCTTCGTGCCGCCGGCCGAGGCCGACGCCGTGCTGGAGGCGATGCGCGCCCATCCGCAGGGGGCGGGCGCGGCCCGGATCGGCGAGTGCGTCACCGAGCACCCCGGGATGGTCGTGGTGGCGACCGGACTGGGCGGCACCCGCGTGGTGGACCTGCCGCTCGGGGAGCAGCTGCCGCGCATCTGCTGACGGCGCGGCGAGGCCCCGCCGGTGCCCCGGGCTCCGGGGACCGGCGGGGTCACTCGACCGCGGTGATCTCCAGCTCCCGGCCGCGGCGCAGTTCGGTGGAGGGCCGGTCGCAGCGCGGGCACCAGAAGAACGGCGGCATGCCCACCGCGAACTCCTCGGCGCACGGGCCGCACCACGCCACCGCGGTGACCTGCTCGACCACCAGCCGCGCCCGGGCGAGGGCGGTGCCGTCCCGGGCCACCTCGAAGGCGAAGTCCAGGGCGTCGGGCACCACCCCCGACAGCTCGCCGACCCGGACGGTCACGGCCGAGACATGGTCCGCCCCGTCCGTCCGGGCCCAGGCGTCGGCCTGTTCCACGATGGCGGTCGCGATCGACAGTTCGTGCACGCCCGGCTCACGGATACCGGTTGCCGGAGCGCAGCCCGCCGGCGATGCGCCAGATCTTCAGCTCACGCATGAGGCTGGGGATCTCGGTCACGAACAGCGCCAGGACCAGCGCGCCGACGACGGCGACCTCGGCGGTCAGCACCCGCTGGGCCGCCGTTCCCGTCCTTCTGCCTTGGCTCTTCATGTGGGGAACTCCCTGTTCGGTCTCACGCGGGCGGGATGTTCGGCATGACGTCCAGCAGGGCGTCGTGGCGTCCGGCGTGGATGTTGGTCGACCGTCGCGCGTCGGCGGTGCCGTCGGCGTGGTGGCCGGTCTGCTTCTCGTACGGACCCTCGTTGCCCTGGTGCATGCCGGGCACGTGGGACGGTGTGTCGGGCTTCGCCTGCGGCTTGCCGACCCTGATGCTGCCCATGGGTTTCTCCTTCCGGTGTTGCCGTTCCTCAAGGCCGCTCGCCCTGAGGCCGCTCGCCCTGAGGCCGCTCGCCTCAAGGCCGCTCGGTGAGCTCCTCGAAGAAGCGCTCCACGGCCGGCCACATCCGGCCGCCGCCGGACAGGCCGCGCCACTCCCGGCGGACCACGGCGAGCATGCGGAAGCAGTCGTCGACCGGTGCGATCCAGTGGTGGTCCAGGCCGTGGACGGTGTTGACCAGCAGCGCCTCGACATCGGGGGTCATCCCGGCCAGGGCCGGGGTGCCGGCGACCGCCCGCCGCCAGGCCGCCGCGTCCACCTCCCAGCGCATGGCACCCGCCGGGCTCGGCCCCTCGGCGGTGACCGTGCCGTCGGCGCGCGGTACGAAGAAGACCAGCCCGACCGGGACCCCCAGGGCCGCCGTGTCCACCTTGGGCAGGCGGACCCGGCGGGTGGGGACCGGCCGCAGCCGGCCGCCGTCGCCCTGCGGGGTGTCGGCGAACAGCAGGAAGCAGGGCCGGCAGGCGCAGCGGACCTCGGCCGGACCGGTGTCGTACAGATGCGGATGGTCCTCCGGCAGGGGCGCGGCGCACAGCTCGCACACCTCCGTCCCGGCCGTCGGCCGCGCGTCGGCCGAGGACCGGATGAGGCGGGCCAGGGCTCCGTCCGTGCTCACCGGGCCTCCTGTGGCCGGCGCAGGGAGTCCAGGGGGACGAAGGCGGGTGCCGGGGCCTCGGGCAGCGGCTGCACGTCGGCCAGCTCGGGGGCGGCGGCGAGCACCGCCTCCCGGACCGCGTCGGTCACCTCCGTCGTACCTCCGCCGCACCCCGAGCCGCAACCGCCGCCGGTGACCAGCCGGACCCGGCCGACCCCGCCCTCCACGCCCGCCCACTCGACGTCGCCGCCGCGTTCGCGCACCGCGGGGCGCAGCCGCTCGACCGCGCGGGCGGCGCGGCTCTCGGGGGAGTCGGGGTGGATGTCGTGCAGGACCAGCAGATGGTCGAGCAGCTCGTCGTCGCCGAGCCGTGCGGCCAGGGGCGCGTCGGCGCGGTCGAGGACGCGGGCGAGTGCCTCGCCGTAGACCTCGGTGAGCAGCCGGACCGCCTCGACGGCCGAGCGGCCCGCCGGGCCCTGGGCGGTCTCCAGGCCCTCCAGCAGTGTGTCGAGGCGGGCCAGCCGGGCCTCGACCGCCGGGCCGTCGAGCCGGTGCTCAGCCATGGTCCGCCCCGTACGTCGGGGAGTGCCTGACCGTCACGGTCCTGCCCTTGCCCGTGTACATGTGGACACCGCACGGCAGACAGGGGTCGAAGCTGCGGACCGTGCGCATGATGTCGACGCCCTTGAAGTCGTCCGGGCCGTTCTCCTCGAAGATCGGCTGGTTCATGACGGCGTCCTCGTAGGGGCCGGGGGTGCCGAACTTGTCGCGGGGGCTGGCGTTCCACGGGGTCGGCGGATACGGGTGGTAGTTGGCGATCTTCTTGTCCTTGATCACCAGATGGTGCGAGAGGACCCCGCGCACGGCCTCGTGGAAGCCGCAGCCGATCGCCTCGTCCGGGACCTCGAAGTCCTCGAACACCTTGGTGTCGCCGGACCGGACCAGGCCCATCGCCTCGTCCAGGAACTGCAGCGCCATGGCCGCCGCGTAGGCGACGAAGTACGGCCGGGCGCGGTCCCGTTCGAGGGTGTTGGACCACTTGGGGATCTTCCACTCCAGCGTGGTCTCCGGCAGGCTCTCGCCCTTCGGCAGGGTGATGCGCACGCTGTTGCCGGTGGCCTTGATGTACGGCGTGTCCACGAGGCCGCTCAGCGCGGTCGACCAGAGCCGGGCCAGCGGGCCGCCGCCGGTGTCCAGGGCGAGGTGGTCGCCGGTGCGCCCGTCGAACCAGCGCGGGCTCATCACCCAGCTGTAGTTGCCCTCGAAGTCCCGCTTCTGCGGCACCGGGAGGGTGGTCTGGTTCCACGGGTGCCGCATGTCGACCGGGTTGCCGAGCGGGTCGTGGGTGACGAACGGGTCCTCGTTGACCCAGTCCTCGTAGAACGAGGAGCCCAGCATGATCCTGAGGCCGAGGTTGATGTCGACCAGGTTGTTGGTGACCAGCTCGCCGTCGACCACGATGCCCGGGGTGACGTACATCGCCTTGCCCCAGCGGTCCATGTTCTCGTACTTGTAGTCGACGACCTTCGGGTCCTGCCAGGCGCCCCAGCAGCCGAGCAGGATACGGCGCTTGCCCACTTCCTCGTAGCCGGGCAGCGCCTCGTAGAAGAAGTCGAAGACGTCGTCGTTCATGGCGACGGCCTTCTTCACGAAGTCGATGACGTGCATCAGCCGGCTGAGGTAGTCGGTGAACGCGGTCGGCGACGGCATGGTGCCGACGCCGCCCGGATAGAGCGTGGAGGGGTGCACATGGCGGCCCTCCATCAGGCAGAACATCTCGCGGGTGGTCCGGGAGACCTTCAGGGCCTCCTTGTAGACCTCGCCCTCGAAGGGGTTGAAGGCCTTCATGATGTCCGCGATCGTCCGGTAGCCGTGGATGTCACCGCGCGGTGCGGTGGTCTTCTGGGCGCGGGCCAGGACGGTCGGGTTGGTGGCCTTGACCATCTGCTCGCAGAAGTCCACGAAGACCAGGTTGTCCTGGAAGATCGTGTGGTCGAACATGTACTCGGCCGCTTCGCCGAGGTTGACGATGTGCTCGGCGAGCGGCGGCGGCTTGACGCCGTACGCCATCTGCTGGGCGTAGTCGGAGCAGGTGGTGTGGTTGTCGCCGCAGATGCCGCAGATGCGGGAGGTGATGAAGCCCGCGTCGCGCGGGTCCTTCCCCTTCATGAAGACGGAGTAGCCGCGGAAGAGGGAGGAGGTGCTGTGACACTCCACCACCTCCCGGTTGGCGAAGTCGATCTTCGTGTAGATGCCCAGGTTTCCGATGATCCGGGTGATCGGATCCCAGGACATGTCCACGATCTGCTCGGGCTTGCGCCCTTTGTGCCGGGCCTCTGTTGTCATCGGCTCGCTGACCTTTGCTGTGGGGGGAGTTGAGGGGGTGGGGGTCCGCCGTGGTGCGCCGTGGGTGCGTCAGGGGCGCCAGCGCGGGGAGTAACCGCTGGTGAGCTTGCGCTTGTTGTGGCGCCACTTCGGCTCGTGGTTCACCAGCTCGTTGGTGAAGCCGCGCAGCCGGCGGATGACCGCCCCGTACGGCTTGATGGCCAGCGAGGAGAGGGTGCCGCCGGGCGGCTCGTCCATGAACGGCATGAAGGCGTCCGGGAAGCCGGGCATGGTGCAGCCGATGCAGATGCCGCCGACGTTCGGACAGCCGCCGATGCCGGCCATCCAGCCCCGCTTGGGCACGTTGCAGTTCACGACCGGACCCCAGCAGCCGGTCTTCACCAGGCACTTGGGCGAGTTGTAGTCCGTCGCGAAGGTCGCCTGCTCGTAGTAGGCGGCGCGGTCGCAGCCCTCGTGCACCGTGCGGCCGAACAGCCACTGCGGGCGCAGCATGTGGTCCAGCGGCGGCGGGGGAGCGGTGCCGGCGGCGTGGTAGAGCACCCAGACCAGGGTCTCCATGAAGTTCTCGGGCTGGACCGGGCAGCCGGGGATGTTCACCACCGGCAGTCCGCCCCGGGACTTGAACTCCCAGCCCAGGTAGTCGGCGAGGCCCATGGAGCCGGTGGGGTTGCCGGCCATCGCGTGGATGCCGCCGAACGTCGCGCAGGTGCCGACGGCCACGACCGCCCAGGCCCTGGGCGCCAGTTCGTCGATCCAGTGGTTGAGGGTCTGCGGCTGACCGGTCTCCGGGTCGTTGCCGAACGACGTCCAGTAGCCGTCGCCCTCGATGATGTTCTGGTTCGGGACCGAGCCCTCGATGACGAGGATGAACGGTTCCAGCTCACCCCGCGCGGCCGCACGGTAGGGGGCGAGGAAGTCCTCGCCGCCCAGGCTCGGTGAGAGCACCTTGTTGACCAGGTTGACCTTCGGCATGCCCGGGATCAGGCCGAGCACCAGGTCCTCGATGGAGGGCTGGTCGGCGGCCGTCACGGAGACGGTGTCGCCGTCGCAGCTCATGCCCTCGGAGATCCACAGGATGGTGATCTCCTCGAACCCCTGGTGCTCGCCGGTTTCGCTGGGTTCCCCGCCCGCGGCGGTGGTCGTGCCGTTCTTGGTGCTCATGCGCTAGGCCTCCGATGGAGAGGGCCCCGGGGGCGGCTCGGCCGCCGCCTCTGGATCCGGGACGTCGGTGCCCCCGAGCGGCTCGACTTCGTCGGGCCGGAAGTAGTGGAAACGGCCGTACCAGCCGTGCAGTTCGGCCGCCGGGTCGTCGTCGACGGTGACGGCGAGATGGGTGCTGCCGTCCACGTCGTGGAAGACGGCGGCGACGGTCGCGGTGCGCCCCGCCAGGAACATGTCCTGGGCGTCGGCGCCCTTCCCGCGCGGCCGCAGCCGCACCCGGGCCCCGCCGCCGACCCGCACACCGTCCACGAGAACCGTGTCGGTGGCCGGACAGACCCCGTCGTCGGCCCCCTCCCGCCACCAGGCGGGCCGGTCGTCGAAGGGGGACGGGGCGGCGGGAGGCCCGGCGTCGGACGCGCCGCCGGCCGGGGCCAGGGAGCGGATCGCGCCGTGGAGGCGCTCGAAGACCTCCGGGGGCATGGTGTCCACGCGGTCGAGGATCTCGGCGGCCCGCGGGTCGGTGGCCCGGGCCTCGCGCTTCTCCTCGTCCGTCAGCAGCATCGTGCGCAGGGTGAGGATCTCGTCGATCTCGCCGGCGTCGTGCAGATCGCCCGGGCTCTCCGGGGCCACCTGCGGATGGTCCGGCAGGATGATCGGCGAGGAGAGCAGCAGGGGAGCGGCCGACCCGTCCCGGGGAGCCTCGGCCGGGGGCGCGCCGCCGAGCACCGGGAAGGTGAAGTCGTTGCGGCACAGCCGGGCCGCCTCGGTGACCTCACGCGCCGGGTCCACCAGGGAGACGAACTCCGCGCCCTCGGCGGCGAGCAGGGTGTGGGTGGCGATGAGCGCCTGCCGCATCGCCCGGTCGCGGGGCGCGCGCGGGTCCGCCGTACGGCCCTCGTTCTCGGTGCGCACCCGCAGCCGGTAGAGGTCCTCGCCGAGCCGCTCGGCCACGACCTCGGTGCTCGCCCGCACCTCCTCCCGCCGCCGTACGACCCGTCCGGCGCCCGACGGCAGCGGCTCGGCGTCCACCCCGGCGGGCGAGCCCACCGCGAAGGTCCGCCCGGCCTCGCCGAGGCGCAGCGCGAGGTCGGCCTCGCGCGGCACCGCCTCCTCGAAGGTCAGCTGCACCGTCCCGTCGTCGCAGGCCAGCGACTCGACCGCGCGCCCTCCGGCGTCCTCGACCTGCTTGTGCTGCATCTGGAGGTACCGGACCCGCACCCGGACGACCGCGTCGGGCCGCCGTACCCGCAGCAGGCACTCCGTCTGCTGGTACCAGGAGTCCGCGGAGCCGGAGACGCCCGGACGGAGCGGGCCGTCGGCCTCCACCCAGTTCCGCGGGGAGAGGACCCCGAACTGCCAGCGGGCGCGGTTCTTCGGCGAGGACCGCCGATAGGGGTACAGCAGGTAGCCCTCGTAGAGCACGGCGTCGGCGACGGCGCCCAGCCGCGCGAAGGCGTGCGGGGACGGCTCCGGGGGGCCGTCCGGGCCGTCCTGCGGGGCAGTGCGGAGCGCTCCGCCGTCGACCAGTCCCTCGGCCATGCAGCCTCCTCGGATCCGTGCGCGCGCCCATACCTTCCACCACGGTCACACCCCTCACGCGCCCTCGCCTCCCGTGGCCCGGCGCCGTTGGGCCGTCCGGGTGGCGGCGTCCGTGCGCGGGTCAGGGCGGCCGCGGGGGCAGGTCCGGGCAGCCGCGGGGGCGGGTCAGGGCGGTCCGGGAGGCGGTGCCGCCACTGCCGCGCAGGGCCGTTCGGGAGCCCTGGTTCCGGCCCCCTCGGCGGGTGCCGGGCGGGCGGGTGCCGAGGGGGCGGGTGCCGAGCGGTTCGCCGCGCCCGCTCAGGGGGCCACGAACAGGGCGGGGAAGCGCGGACCGAGCCAGGGCCTGCGGCCGAGGGCGAGCACCTGGCCCCGGGCCGTCGCCGGCCACGGACCGCGGCGGCCCAGCGCGATGAGCAGGAAGGCGACGGGGTCGATGAGGATCGTGCAGTCCGGCCGCTCCAGCGGCTGCGCCGTCACCGCCACCGCGCCGTCGGTGATCGCGACACCGAAGGCGCCGGCGCCGCCGCGCAGTACCTCGTCTCGCACCCCGGTGTCGACAAGAAGGTGGGCGACCCCGCCGACCCGGACACCTTCATCGGCCCGATGGACCGCCCCGACCAGCAGCGGCGGGTGCGCGACTGCGTCGCACTCGGCATCGAGGAGGGCGCCCGGCTCGTCACCGGCGGCCCCGGGGTCCCGCCCGGCCCGGAGGGCGGCAACTACGTCACGCCCACCGTGTTCGCCGACGTCGGCAACTCCACGCGCATCGCCCCGGAGGAGATCTTCGGCCCGGTCCTCGTCGTCATCCCCTACGACGACGAGGACGACGCCGTCCGGATCGCCAACGACTCCGAGTACGGCCTCTCCTGCGGCGTCCGGTCCGCGGACCCCGCCCACGCCCTCGGCCCCGCCCGCCGCCTGCGCACCGGCACCGTCACCGTCAACGGCGCGCCCATCGCCTTCGACGGCCCGTTCGGCGGTCACAGGGCCGCCGGGATCGGCCGCGAGTACGGCGCGGTCGGGCCGGCGCGGTACGTCGAGTACGAGACGGTGACGCTGAGCGTGCCCGCGACGGCCTGAACCGGGGGTGTTCAGTCCAGGCAGAACTCGTTGCCCTCGACGTCCTGCATGTTGATGCACGCGTCGTTGCCGTCGTAGAGGAGCCGGCCGCGTACCGCGCCGAGCGGGAGCAGCCGTGCGCACTCGGCCTCCAGCGCGGCGAGGCGCTCCTCGCCCACGAGTCCGGTGCCGACCCGCACATCGAGGTGGACCCGGTTCTTGGCGACCTTGCCCTCGGGCACCCGCTGGAAGTACAGCCGCGGTCCCACGCCCGTGGGGTCACTGCAGGCGAACCACGAGCCGCGTTCCTCCGGGGGCTGCGAGTCCTGGTAGTCGTCCCAGGTGGCGAACCCCTTCGGCGGCGCTGGTACGACGTACCCCAGCACCTCGCACCAGAAGCGGGCGACCCGCTCGGGGTCCGCGCAGTCGAAGGTGACCTGGACCTGCTTGATCGATGGCATCGGCGCACGATAGCAGGGGCGTACGGCGGCCCGATCCCGCTGCGGGCGACTGACGGGGGAGGCGCGAGACGGCTGGAACGCGGGGTGCGTCCGGCCGTACGGTGACGCCATGAGTGATCGATCCGAAGCACCTGTCGCGCCCGTCGAGGCCTTCGAACCTCCCTACTACGTGGCGGTCTTCACCACGGTGCGGACCGAGGACCAGGGCGGCTACGGCAGGACCAGCGCGCGCATGGAGGAACTGGTCCGGGACATACCCGGCTACCTGGGGATGGACCACGCGCAGACTCCGGGCGGGCTGGGCATCACCGTCGGGTACTTCCGCGACGCCGAGGCCCTCGCGCGGTGGCGGGGCGACGCCGAGCACCGCGCGGCGCAGCGGCGCGGGCGGGCCCAGTGGTACGAGAGCTACACGCTGCACGTGGCGAAGGTGGAGCGCAGCCAGGGGTTCAGGCGGGCGGAGGCCCCGCGCGACCCGCGGGACCCGGCGGCGGACTGAGCGGCCGGGGGCCCGCGCCCCGGCCCTCGGCATCTGCTGAATTGCCAAAGTTGGCAATTGGTTAGATGCTTTCTTCGTCGAGTCCGCAGATGGTCGCGGGCGTCGGGTTCCGAGTCCGCTCCTCGGGGAGGGACCTGCCGGGAGGGCGAGGGGGACGAGGATGCTGGAGCCGCGCCAGGACGGACCGGCGACGGCCGGTGTCCTGCCCGCCGTCCCCGCGCCGAAGCGGAGCGTCACCTGCGGCGCGCAAGCCCCGCGCGGCGCATCGCGCGCGGAGGCGTGATGCCCGCCCGGCCGGAGGCGGAGACCCTGCCGCACCGCCACGTCCTCACGCTGCCCACCGAGCCGTCCGCCGTCCGGCTGGCGCGCGAGACCGCCGAACAGGCGCTGGCCGAGTGGGGCATCGGCCCGCGGCACCCCTCGGTGGACCCGGCCCTGCTGATCCTCTCCGAGCTGGTGACCAACAGCGTCCGGCACGCGGCCGTCCTCTCCCCGACGCTCACCGTGATCTACGCGGCGGGACCGGACAGCCTGGCCTTCGCCGTCCACGACCGCCACCCGTACCAGCCGCCGCTGTACGGGGCGCTCACCGGCGCCGGGGCCGGCGGCGGCGGTCTGGCCACCGTCATGGAACTCACGCTCGGCCTGGGCGGTACGGCCGTGGTCCGCGCCGACGCCGACGGCGCCGGCAAGAGCATCTGGATCACCCTCCCGCTCTGAACCGGTGTGATTGCTAATCTTGGCAATTCGGCATGACCGGTGCCGAAGGCGAGGACGGTCCACATGTTCGGGGAGGGGGAGGCCAGGTGAGTACGCCGCTCTACCAGCTGAAGGCCGAGTTCTTCAAGACCCTCGGCCACCCGGCCCGCATCCGGGTCCTGGAGCTGCTCAGCCAGCGCGAGCACGCGGTCGCGGAGATGCTGCCCGAGGTGGGCATCGAGGCGGCGCACCTCTCCCAGCAGCTGGCCGTGCTCCGGCGGGCGAACCTGGTGCGGACCCGCAAGGAAGGGTCCAACGTGTACTACTCGCTGGCCAGCCCGGAGCTCGCGGAACTGCTGCGGGTGGCCCGCTCGATCCTGTCGGGCGTGCTGGCGGGACAGGCGGAGCTGCTCGCCGACCTCAAGGCGGCCCGGTCGGAGGGGACGTCACCGTCGTAGCGGCCGGCGCGCCGGGGCGGGGCGTCCCGCCGGTCATGCGCGGACAGGGCCGGGCGTAGGGGGCGCTGGTGGTACGGCGGGTGTGGCCGCACTGGCAGGCGGCGGCCGGAGCGGGGTCCTCCCCGGGGTGCTTCCGCTGGCCGGCGCGCCTGTGGCGGTGGATGCGCCGCAGGATCTCCCCCTGACCGACCCGCCCCGGGCCCGGCGACCGGTCCCGGCCCGCCCCCTGCCGCCGCCTCAGTGGACCGGTGCCGTCGACAGGCGGTAGCCGCTGACGATCTCCGGGCGGATGCGGACCACCTGGCCCATCTCCGCGTCGACCCAGGGCGCGAGCAGGCTCCGGTACCTCGTGAGCGCCTCGGAGTCCGTGACGCGGGTCGCCGTGCCGGTGATCACGACGCTCCAGCCGGTCCGGGTCGGCGTGTCGATCTCGTCGGCCTCGTACGCCACCACCTCGGACAGCAGCGCGCGGCCCAGCAGCGCGGAGCCGCCGTGCGTGCGCACGATGATGTCGCCCCCGTCCACCAGGTGGTTGACGGGCCGGATCGCGGGCAGGGCCCGGTCGGTGAAGGCCACCCGGCCCAACGCCACGCTGCCCAGCAGCTTCAGGGCCTCCGCGCGGCCCAACTCCACCATGCGCGTGGGTGAACCGGAGCCGGACGGCTGCTTCGCGGTGGTCAAGTCCGCTCCCCGTCCCGTGCCATGCGGCCGGCTCCCTCGGGCCACAGCACCTCGACGGGGATGCCGCTGCTGCGGGCGTAGGCCACGAGATGGGCCGTCGCGTCCCGGCCGTCGGAGGGGGAGCCGTCCCACACCGCCAGCAGCCGGACGCACGAACGCAGCAGGCTCTCGTCCGCTCCCACACAGGCGCCCCGGTCGGACGGGTCGAACTCCAGCAACCGGACCTGCTCCGAGAGCAGCAGCAGCTCCCCGGCCGCCCGGCGGTCGGACGGTGCCGGTACGTCGGGCACGCCGTTCCTGGCCGGCAGGACGGTCACCAGCGCCAGCCCCGCGGCGCGGGCCGCCCGCCCGAAGGCGACCGGCAGTCCCTGTCCGGCCCGCACCAGCCCGGCGCGGCCCGCCCGCCCGAACCCGGCCAGCCTGCGCCGCAGTTCCTCCTCCAGCATCGCCAGAGTGGGCGCGGTCAGGTCTGGGTGTCCCACGACAGCGATCACTTCGGACGGTCCTCTCTGCACACCGCCCACGCGTGGTGGGCCGACCTCCTCGGACCGCCGATCCTGCCGGTCCGCGGGGGAGAGGGCGAGGGGCCGTGCGGTCCCGGACCGGGGCCGATCGGCTCATGCCGGAACGCGGTCCGCCGCCCCCCGTCGTCCCGCGGCACGCACCGGCGTCCGGGTCGGCCCTCGTCAGCCGCCCTCGTCAGCCCTCGTCGGCCGCCGCCGTCCCGACGTCCAGGCCGTGCTGCCGGGCCACCCGGACCGCGTCGTCCAGCTCGTCCTCGGCCACCGCGACGGCGTAGGCGTCCGCGGCGCTCACGGCGGCCGCCAGCCGGGCCCGGGCCGCGCGGACGCGCGCCAGCAGCGCCTCGGTGACTTCGTTCAAGGAGACCTCCAGGCGGACGGCCGGAACCGGTCATCCGCGCTTCGTGATCATTTATGTTTCACGGCAATTGGCCAATTGCAGAACTCTGCAACTGGAGTGTAGGCGGCGGGCACGGACCGCGACAGACGGGGGAGCGGGCGGTCAGCCGTTCTCCGGATGCTCCGCCAGCCACCGGTGGTAGGCGGCCACCGCCGTCGGCAGGGTCGGGAAGAAGCGGTCCGGGCCGACCGAGTCCGCGAGACCGTGGGCCCGGAGGCTGTCCAGCAGGTCCTGCTTCACCCGGGCCAGGGCGAAGACCACGCCCCGGGCGGTGAGTTCGCGGCGCAGCGCGTCGACCGCGTCGAGGGCGGTGATGTCCACCTCCACGTTGGCCTCGGTGTTGAGGACGAACCAGCGCACCGGCCCGCTCTGCCCGTCGACGGCGGCCAGGGCCCGGCGGTGGAAGTCCTCGGCGTTGGCGAAGAACAGGGGCGAGTCGTAGCGGTAGACCAGCAGACCCGGGACCGTGCGGGCGGTGGGGTGGTCGTCGATGTCGTGCATGCCCGCGAGGCCCGGCACCAGCCCCTCGACCGCGTCGTGCGGGCGGGCCACGCGGGTGAGCAGCTCGGCCACCGACAGACCGACGGCGACCAGCACGCCGTAGAGGATGTCCAGGGCGAGGACACCGGCCAGGCAGCCCAGCGCGAGGAGCAGTTCGCGGCGGCGGAAGGAGGCCAGGCGGCGGAAGCCGGCGAGGTCGATCATGCGGATCGCCGCGTAGACCACCAGCGCGCCGAGCACCGCGGCCGGCGTGCGGGTCAGCAGCGGGCTGAGGAAGAGCAGGACCGCCAGCACCAGGGCCCCGGCGACCAGCGAGTACGCCTGGCTGCGGGCGCCCGCCGAGGTGGCGAGCGCGGTGCGGCTGGCGCTGCTGCTCACCGGGAAGCCGTGCAGCACGCTCGCCCCCAGGTTGGCGGCGCCCAGGGCCAGGAACTCCTGGTCGGCGTCGAGCCCTGGGCCGCCCTCCGGGCCCCGGACGGTGAAGGCGCGCGCGGTGAGGATGAAGTCCGTGTACGCCACCAGCAGCACACCGAGGGCCGGGAGGACCAGCCCCGGCAGCTCGCCCGGGTCCGGCAGCGAGAGACCCGGCAGCCCCGAGGGCACCGTGCCGATCACCTTGACGCCGTACCGGCCGTCCAGGTCGAACGCCACCACCGCCGCCGTGCCGAGGACCACCGCCAGCAGCGGACCGGGGAGCACGGGCAGATACCGCGTCACGAGCAGCAGGAAGAGCAGCGCCAGAGCCGAGAAGACCAGGGTGGGGGCATGGGCATCGCCCAAGTGCGTGCAGAAGGACCAGAGTTGGCGGAGGAACTCGGTGCCCGTCACCGGCACCCCGGTCAGTTTGGGCAGCTGGTCCGCCATCATGATCAGGGCCACGCCGGCCAGGTAGCCGATCAGCACCGGCCGGGACAGGAGGTCCGCCAGGAAGCCGAGCCGCGCCGCCCGCGCCACCAGGCAGAGCAGACCCACCGTGGCGGCGAGGGCGGCCGCCAGTACGGCGTACCGGGCCGGGTCGCCGGCGGCCAGCGGGGCCACCACCGTGGCGGTCATCAGGGCGGTCGTCGACTCCGGGCCGACCGACAGCAGCCGCGAGGAGCCGAACAGCGCGTACAGGGCGAGAGCGGGCAGGATCGCCCAGAGACCGGCGACCGGGGGCAGCCCGGCGACCCCGGCGTACGCCATGACCTGCGGCACCAGATACGCGGCGACCGTCACCCCGGCCAGCAGGTCGCCGCGCAGCCACGCCCGCCGGTAGCCGAGCAGCGCGGCCAGTCCCGGCACCTGACGGTGCCACCCCGGGTGTCCGAGTCCGCCCCTGGTCATCTGCCGCCCTCCGTCAGGTGACCCCATGATCCACCGGACCCCGCCCGGCCGCGGGAGCGACACCGTGCCACTGCCCAACAGGCCTCACCGACAGGGGCGTTCGGCCCAACGGACACCGACCTTCGGCATCCGGCGCGGGCCCTGGCGCACCGCCACGGTGAGAGGCGCCGGAGAACGAAGGCACCGGCCCCCGACTCCCCGAAGGGAACACCCCCATGGCCGTCCACGAGCACCCCCACCGGAGTTCCGGCTTCCGCCTGCCGTCCTTCCGCAGGCACGGGACCGCCTCCGCCGACGAGTCCGACGTCTCGGCGGCCACCGGGAGCCGCACCGCGCGGGCCCACGTGCTCGCCGCGCTGCGCCTGCTCACCGGGTTCGTCTTCCTGTGGGCGTTCCTCGACAAGACCTTCGGCCTCGGCTACGCCACCGCCGCCGGCAAGGGCTGGACCGACGGCGGCTCGCCGACCGAGGGCTTCCTCAGTTCGGTCGCCGCCGGCCCGCTCCGGTCCGCCTTCCACTCCTGGGCCGGTGCCACCTGGGCCGACTGGCTGTTCATGCTCGGCCTGCTCGGTGTCGGCCTGGCCCTGACAGCCGGCGTGGCGCTGCGCCCGGCCGCCGTCGCGGGCACCGCCATGATGGCGCTGATGTGGCTGGCCGAGTGGCCGCCCGCCCGGCACCTCGCGGACGGCTCGCCGAGCATGTCCGGCAACCCGTTCGCCGACTACCACCTCGTCTACGCCCTGGTCCTGATCGCCCTGGCCGTCACCGCCGCCGGCGACACCCTCGGCCTGGGACGGCGGTGGGCCCGGCTCCCCCTCGTCCGCGGCCACGCGTGGCTGCGCTGAACGCCGCCCGGGCGGCGGGTCCCACGCCGGCGGACCCGCCGCCCGCAACCGGCCCCGGGGCCGGGCGGCCCCCGTCCGGGACCACCGGCCCCTGCCCGCCCGTCCCCCCGGACACGACGCTGGAGCCGGATGCGCCGAAGGCGGCTTCGCGGTATCCCTCATCCCAGGAGGTGGAGATCATGCTCCGTACCGTCACCGTAGGCCTGGACGGCTCGGCCGAGAGCCGGGCGGCGGCGGAATGGGCGGCCCGCGAGGCGGAGCTGCGCGGTCTGCCGTTGAGGATCGTCCATGTCCGGGAGCCGGTCCCCGAACCCATGGCACAGGCCCCGCTCCCCGGCCCCGAGACCCACCGGCACTGGACCGAGCGGATCCCCCGGGAGTCCGCGGACGGACTGCGGCTGCGCCACCCCGGCCTGGAGGTGGTCAGCGAGCAGCCGACCGGCGACCCCGGCGAGATCCTCGCCGCGGAGTCCGCGAGCGCCGCTCTCCTCGGCCGGCGGGTCGCCGTGCCGCGGCCCGGCCGGGCGTGCGGGCGGTGAGCGCCGTGGACCTGCCGGTCGTGGCCGGGGCCGACGGCTCCGAGTCCGCCGCGCGGGCCGTCGAGTGGGCGGCCGACGAGGCCGCGCTGCGCGCGGTGCCGCTGCGGATCGTCCACGCCTCCCTCTGGGAGCGCTACGAGGGCACCTCGCTCATGGACGACCTCACCGAACCGGCCGACCGGGTGATGGCCGAGGACATCGTCGGCCTCGCCGTCCGGCGCGCCCGCGCCCGGCAGCCCGGCATCACCGTGTCCGCCGAGGTGCTGCCCGAGGAGGCCGAGTACGCGCTGGTGCGCGAGAGCCGCGAGGCCGGCCTGCTGGTGCTCGGCAGCCGCGGCCGCAGCGGCCTCACCGAGGCGCTCCTCGGCTCGGTCGGCCTCGTCGTCGCCGCGCACGCGCACTGCCCGGTGGTCGTCCTGCGCGGCGGCCACGACAACCAGGGCGGCGCCGGCAGGCACGGCCGGATCGTGCTGGGCGTCGGGGACGGGCAGGAGGCGGTGCGCTTCGCCCTGCGCGAGGCCGGACTGCGGGACGCCGAGGTGGAGGCCGTACGCGCCTGGCGGTGGCCGGCCCACGAGACCACCGACCACCCCCCACTGGCGGGCGAACCCGCCCGCCTGCACGAGCGGCAGGCCGCCGAGCGGCTCACGGAGGCCCTGCACGACGCGCCCGGGGAGCTACGGCTGCGCGGTCGGACCGCCGAGGGCCCCGCCCGGCAGATCCTGCTGGAGGCGTCGCACTCCGCCGACCTGCTGGTCGTGGGCGCCCGGCGCAAGTCCGGGCACCGCGGGCTCCAGCTCGGCAGGGTGGCCCACGGCCTCCTGCACCACAGCGCCTGCCCGGTGGCCGTCGTACCCGAATGGGTGTGAGCGGGCACGGACGGTCCTCAGAGGCCCGCCGCGTGATCGGGGACGTAGGTCCGCAGGTCGCGCGGCGGGCGCTGGTAGCCCGTGGACGGCGGCCGGGCGGGCAGCTCCAGCACCGGCGGCGGCACGTCGTGGTACGGCACCGACGACAGCAGGTGCGCGATCATGTTCAGCCGCGCCCGGCGCTTGTCGTCGCTCTCCACCACGAACCACGGCGCGTCGGACACGTCGGTGTGGACCATCATCTCGTCCTTGGCCCGTGAGTACGCCTCCCAGCGGGTGATCGACTCCAGGTCCATCGGCGAGAGCTTCCACCGCCGCAGCGGGTCCTCCAGCCGCCGGCGGAACCGCTCCTGCTGCTCGCCGTCGCTCACCGAGAACCAGTACTTGCGCAGCAGGATCCCGGCCTCCACCAGCATCCGCTCGAAGACCGGGCACTGCCGCAGGAACAGCTCGTGCTCCTCCCGCGTGCAGAAGCCCATCACCTGCTCGACCCCGGCCCGGTTGTACCAGGACCGGTCGAACAGCACGATCTCCCCGGCGGCCGGCAGATGCTCGACGTACCGCTGGAAGTACCACTGGGTGCGCTCGCGCTCGGTCGGCTTCGGCAGCGCCGCGATCCGCGCGGTACGCGGGTTCAGATGCTCCGTCACCCGCTTGATCGTGCCGCCCTTGCCGGCCGCGTCCCGCCCCTCGAAGACCACCACCAGCCGGGCACCGGTCGCCCGTACCCACTCCTGGAGCTTCACCAACTCGGTCTGAAGGCGCAGCAGTTCCGCCTCGTAGACCTTGCGCGGCAGCTCTGCCGCCTTCTTGCCGGCCATGCCGCCTCCACCACCCGACGAACCAGGACGTCACCGTACCCCGGCCCCGGCCCGCGCCGGCCGTCCGACAGGGGCCGATCGGCCCCCGCCCCGCCCCGGACAGCCCATGGGAGCGCGTGCCGCCGCGCCGGAACCTCGAAGTGCCCACCGGATCGCAGGACGGCCGCGAGGCCGACGATCCGCCGCCCCGCCGGCGCCAGGACCCCTGTCCGCGCCGACGGCGCCGAGACGAGAGGAGGCTCCCCGACATGACCGGCACGGTGTTGGTCACCTACGGGACCAGGAACGGGTCGACGGCGCACATCGCCGAGACGATCGCCGACGCGCTGCGCGCGGACGGCCTGACCGTCGAGACCATGCGGGCCGCGTGCGTGCCCTTCGTGACCCGGTACGACGCGGTCGTGGCCGGCGGCGCCCTGTACGCCGGCCGCTGGCACAAGGACGCCCGCAGGTTCGTCCGCCGCCACCGCGCCGACCTCGCCCGGCTCCCCGTGTGGTTCTTCAGCAGCGGCCCGCTGGACACCTCCGCCGCCGAGCGGGAGATCCCGCCCGTCCGCTTCGTACGGCGGGCCGTGGACGACCTGCACGCCCGGGGCCACGCCACCTTCGGCGGCTGCCTGGAGAGCGACGCCGAGGGGTGGCCGGCCCGCAGGATGGTGCGCTCCGGCAGGGCCGGCGACTTCCGGGACCTCGAAGCCGTGGGCGCCTGGGCGGCGGACATCGCAGGGGACCTGCGGAACTGATCCGGCCCGCCACTGATCCGGGCCGCCACGGAACCGATCCGCCGCTGATCCGGGCCGCCGCTGATCCGGCCCGCCACTGATCCGGGCCGCCACGGAACCGATCCGCCGCTGATCCGGCCGTCACCGAACCGGGCCGCCGCCGATCCGGCTCGTCACCGAAGCGGCCCGTCACCGAACCGGCCCGTCCGGCGCTCGAAGGGGGCCGCTCGGCCCAAGCGGTCCCCTTCCCGGCCGGGAGAAGGTGAAGGTACGGGACGGATCCGGCGTCCGCCGGACCTCCGCACCGATCCGGCCCCGCAGCCGACCAAGGACGGTGAGCGACCCCATGAAGGCCTACGTCTTCCACGGACCCGGGCAGGCCGCCCGGGAGGACGTCCCCGACCCCGCGGTCAAGGAACCCACCGACGTCGTCGTACGCGTGGACGCCGGCACGATCTGCGGCACCGACCTCCACATCCTCGGGGGCGACGTCCCCGAGGTGCTGCCCGGCACGGTCCTGGGCCACGAGGCCGTCGGCGAGATCGTCGAGACCGGCGGCGACGTACGGACCGTCCGGCCGGGCGACCGCGTCCTCGTCTCCTGCATCAGCTCCTGCGGGCGCTGCGCCCACTGCCGGCGGCGGATGTACGGCCAGTGCCTCGGCGGCGGAGGCTGGATCCTCGGCCACCTGATCGACGGCACCCAGGCCGAGTACGTCCGTGTCCCCTTCGCGGACCTCTCCGTGCACGCCCTGCCCGGCACCCTCGACAGCAGGGACGCCGTCCTGCTCGCGGACGTCTTCCCGACCGCGTACGAGGTGGGCGTCCTCAACGGCCGGGTGCGCCCAGGCGACACCGTCGTGATCGTCGGCGCCGGCCCCGTCGGACTCGCGGCGGTCACCACGGCCCGGCTGTTCGCGCCGGAGCTGATCGTCGTCGTCGACCTGGCCCCCGCCCGGCTGGAGGCGGCCAGGCGGTTCGGCGCGGACGCCGTGGCGGACGCCCGGGAGGACCCGGAACAGCTGGTCGCCGACCTCACCGACGGGCTCGGCGCGGACGTCGTCGTCGAGGCCGTCGGCGTACCGGAGACCTTCGAGCTGTGCGCCCGGCTGGTCCGGCCCGGCGGCCACCTCGCCAACATCGGCGTGCACGGCAGGCCGGCCACCCTCCACCTCGAAGACCTGTGGCCCAGGAACCTGACCATCACCACGGGCCTGGTCGACACCCACTCCACCCCCACCCTGCTGCGCATGGCCGCCGCCGGCCGGCTGCCCACCGCACAGATGGTCACCCACACCTTCCCGCCGGACCGCGTGGCGGAGGCGTACGGCGTCTTCGCCCGGGCCGCCGACACCGGCGCGCTCAAGGTCGTGCTCGGCGGGGACCGGCACGAGGTCGCGGTCCGCGCGGCCTGACGAGAGGACGTGAGCGGTCATGGCCGAACAGGTACGAGCGGACACGGCGCAGGCGCCGACGGCACCGGGCGATCTGGGGCGCCGGCTGGCGGCCTGCCGGCACGCCCTCGGGCTCGGCCGCGAGGAGACCGCCGAACGCGCCGGCATCGCGCCCGGCTATCTGGGCTACCTGGAGGAACACCCCGCGGCGGCACCCGGCACCGGCGCCCTGCTCCGGCTCGCCGACGTCCTGCACACCACCGTCTCGCACCTCACGGGCGGCGGCACCGAGGGCCCGCCCGGCCGCGGACGGGCCGGACACTCCCCGCGGTTCAGGGAACTCGACCCGCCCGAGTGCCGGGCCCTGCTGGGCTCGTACGGTGTCGGCCGGCTCGGCCTCACCACCGCCTCCGGCCCGGTCATCGTGCCGGTCAACTACACCGTCGTCGACGGCGAGATCGTCTTCAGGACCGTCGCCGGCACGACCCCCGCCCTGGCCCAGGGCAGCCAGGTCGCCTTCGAGGCCGACCGCATCGACGACGCGCTGAGCGAGGGCTGGAGCGTCCTGGTGCGCGGACCGGCCGGCACCGTGACCGAGCCCGAGGAGGTGCGCCGGCTCGGCGAGGTGGCCCACAGCGCCCCGTGGGCGGGCGGTGAGCGCGACCTGTGGATCAGGATCCGGCCCAGCTCCGTGACCGGGCGCCGGATCACCGTGTGACCCGGCGCGCCGGAGCGGACCGGTGTACGGGCCGAGGACGACGTGAGAGACACCGAAGGACGACGTGAGAGACGAGACGGCCGATGTATGCCAACGACGGATTCCGTGAACTCGACCGGCGGGAGTGCCTGCGGCTGCTCGCCGGGGTGCCGGTCGGCCGTATCGTCCACACCCGTGGGGCGCTGCCCGCCGTGCTGCCGGTGAACTTCGCCCTGGACGGCGACGGGGCGGTGCTGCTGCGCACGTCCGAGGCGTCGGAACTGGTGCGCGCCATCGACGGTTCGGTGGTCGCCTTCGAGGCCGACGAGGTCGACGCCGTCGCGCACGCCGGCTGGAGCGTCGTGGTGACCGGCTCCGCGGCCGTGGTCGGCGACCCCGGCGAACACGCCAGGCTGCTGCGCGACGGACCGCGGTCCTGGGTGCCGTCGCCGCGGGAGGTCTTCGTGCGGATCGAACCCGAACTGGTCACCGGACGTGAGCTGACCGGCGGCCGGACCATGTACGGCCTGGGCCTGGGCCTGACGTCCTGAACCCGGGGCCCGGCGGCCACCGTCGCCCCGGGGCCCGGCGGCCACCGTCGGTGGCGGGTCCGCCGGCCACCGACGGTGACCGGGCGGAGCCGGACCGTCGAAAGGGCCGCCCGGCCCATGCCCGACAGGCCGATGAGGCGGACCCTGGAAGGGTGCCGCCGGACGGCACCGGACCGTTGGAGGTCGCCATGACCGTTGCTCCGCACGCCGTGAGCGACGTGATGACCCGCACCGTCGTCGCCGTGCGCCGCGGCGCGTCGTTCAAGGACATCGTGCGGACCATGCGGCGCTGGCGGGTCAGCGCGGTCCCCGTCCTGGACGACGAGGGCCGGGTCATGGGCGTCGTGTCGGAGGCGGACCTGCTGCACAAGGAGGAGGTCCGCGACGGCGCGGCCGGGCGGCCCGCGCGCCGGGACGACCTGGCCAAGGCCGCCGCGGTCACCGCCGGGGAGCTGATGACCACCCCGGCCGTCACCGTCCGCGCCGACGCCACGCTCCCGCAGGCCGCGCGCAGGATGGCCCGGCACGGGGTGAAGCGGCTGCCGGTGGTCGACGCGGACGGTGTGCTCACGGGCGTGGTCAGCCGGGTCGACCTGCTCAAGGTGTACCTCCGCGACGACGAGGACATCGCCGAGGAGATCCGGCGGGAGGTCCTCCCGCACGTCTTCGCCGACTCGGCGGAACCGGTCCTGGTCCGGGTCCACGACGGCGTCGTGACCCTCACCGGCCGGGTCGCCGACCCCGCGCTGGTCCCGGTGGCCGCCGGATGGGTGAGCGGCGTGGACGGGGTCGTGGACGTCGACTGCGTACTGACCGCGTCCCGCGGCCGGCCCGCCCCGGACCCCGAAGGGGTACCGCGGCCCTGACCCCCGGAAGGAAGGCGCGCAACCATGACCGCACCGAGCCGTCCCCGAGCGGGCGGAACGTGGCTGTGGCGGTGGCGGCGCAACCCGCTGCGGCGCCACAGCGACGTCGTCGAGGCCTGGATCGTGCTCGCCGTCTGGGTCCTCACCCTCGTCGGCGGGGCACTCGCCGGCTGGACCGCGGCCGCCGCCCTGGACCGGACGTTCGCCGAGCGGCGCGCGGGCATCCACGCGGTCTCCGCCGAGCTGACGCGCAACGCGGCTAGCGGTACACCCGCCGGCGGCTACGACCTCGGGAAGATGTGGGTCACGGTCCGCTGGACCGCCCCCGACGGCTCCCCGCACACCGGCAGGGCGAAGGCCCCGCCCACGGCCGTGGCGGGCAGCCGGGTGCAGGTCTGGGTGTACCGGGGCGAGCGGATCGTGGCCGCGCCGACGAGCACCGCGGAGTCGACGTTCAGCGCGGTCCTGGCCGGTGCGCTGGTGGCGCAGCTGTCCGGGACGGCGCTGTGGGGCACCGGGTGGCTGGTGCGCCACCGTCTGTTCCGGCACCGCCTCGCGGAGTGGGACGCGGAGTGGCGGCGGATCGGCCCCCAGTGGCGCAACCGCAGCGGCGGCAAGGGCTGAACCGCAGTGGCGGCAAGGGCTGAACCGTAGCGTCGGTAAAGGCTGAACCGCAGCGGAGGCAACGGCTGAGCCTCCGTGGCGGTCAGGGCTGAACGGCCGTGGCCGCCAGGCTGTACCGCAGCGGCGCCCCGTCAGACCGGCGGGTCCTCGCGCACGGACACCGGCGCCAGGAGGCAGCGCACGCCGACCACGCCCTCCACGGCGCGGGCCAGGCGTTCGGCCACCGGCACCAGGGCCGGGCTGTCGATCCAGCCGGTGAGGGTGACGACTCCCTCGGCGACCTCGACGCGGATGTGGTCGGCCGAGATCGGGAACAGCCGCTCCACCACCTCCCCGCGTACCTCCTCGGCCAGTTCCTCGTCCTCGCGCAGGAACACCTTGAGCAGGTCGGCACGGCTGACGACGCCTTCGAGCATCCCCACCTCGTCGACGACGGGCAGCCGCTTGACCCGGTGCCGGGCCATCACCCGCGCGGCCTCGGCCAGGGTGGCACCGGCGCGCACGGTCACGGCGGGCGTGCTCATCAGCTCCCGGGCGGTGAGCCCGGCGGCCTTGGCCAGGTCGGCCGTCCGGTCCCGCCGCACGAACGGGTCCGGGTCCTCGTCCCGGAACTCCTCCTTGGGCAGCAGGTCGGCCTCGGACACGACGCCGATCACCCTGCCCTCGCCCTCCAGCACGGGGAGGGCACTGACCTTCCACTGGTCCATCAGCGCGACGACGTCCTTGAACGGGGCGTCACCGCCGACGGACACGGCGGTGTGGGTCATCACGTCGCTCACGGAGCGCGGGCCGCCGTGCATGGTTGCCTCCTCGCGTCCCCGGTCCCG
The DNA here is from genome assembly GCF_055583825.1 of Streptomyces sp. NPDC104367. Taxonomy (NCBI): domain Bacteria; kingdom Bacillati; phylum Actinomycetota; class Actinomycetes; order Kitasatosporales; family Streptomycetaceae; genus Streptomyces; species Streptomyces sp. NPDC104367. Next base: position 293,996 of record NZ_JBVJND010000004.1, read on the forward strand.
GGGTGTGGCAGCACAGGGCGGGAAGGGCTCCATCCGCTTCTCGCGGATCCTGATTGCGCGGTGCGCGGCCTCTCAGCCGGCCGCTTCCCCGCGTCTGTGCCGGGTCCTTCCCGCCACCTCCAGCACACCACGGGAACGTTGCCGCCGCCAGGGCCGACCGGCCCCGCTGCGACGGCGTCGCCTTCCGCGCGCACCGACGGAGTACGTGTGCTGTTCGCCCGCCGTACGTATTCTCCGTGTCTGATGGCGGGTGGTCGTGGACACATCAGGTGTGGTGCGGTGTGTCCGCCGCCGACCCGCCCCCGAGGGCGCACGCTCCGTATCCCCGGTGGCGACAACGTTGTCCCCGACGGCCCGGGCCGTGCGCGTGTATCGCGACGATGGAGAGGTCCCGTGCCCTTCAGACCCAACGCGCCCGCCCCCCGCAGCATCCCCCCGACCACCGCCCGCAGGCGTACCCGGCCGCTGCGCGCGACGCTCGCCGCGCTGCTCGCCGCCGCACTCGGCCTCGCCGGCCTGGCCGGCGGAGCGGCCGCGGCCGCACCCGTCACGACCGCCTCCGCCGGGTCGGGGACGTCCGGCGGCACGGACTACACGAAGCTCGTCGACCCGTTCGTGTCGACCGCCGGCGACGACGGCAACGACCTGCCGGGCGCCCAGGCACCCCACAGCCTGGCCAAGGTCAACCCGATGACCACGCCCGGCCGCAACCACTCGGGGTACGACCACGACGAGGACCACATCGCCGGGTTCACCGCCACGGACCTCGACGGCGTGGGCGGCTCGGGAGGCGGCGGCGACCTGCTGGTCGTCCCGACGTCCGTGCGGTACGACAGCCGTCCCGCCACCGGCACCTACGCGCACCCGTACAGCCACGACGACGAATCCGCGACGCCCGGCTCCTACCGGGTCGGGCTCGGGGCCCTCACCGGGACCGGCTCGGCGGTGACGCAGGGCCCCGGGACGATCGGCGCCGAGATGACCGCGACGACCCGCACGGCGCTCGAACGCTACAGCTTCCCCGCCGGGTCCGACCCCGAACTCGTCCTCGACCTCGCCAACAACTTCACCAGCCGCACCCGCGCGACCCTGAAGGCGACCACACTCGCGGACGGCACCACCTCGATCACCGGGCTCGTCGCCGGCTCCTTCAACGGCGCCTCCTACCGGCTGTACTACGACGCCACCACCAACGTCCCGGTGACCTCGCTGCGCAGCTGGGGCGAGGACGGCAGGCTGAGCGGGGCCACCGCGCAGGACGGCGCCGACGCGGGCGCGGTCCTCGGCTTCGACAGGTCCGCCGGGGACGACATCGAACTGCGCGTCACCCTGTCGCCGATCAGCGCCGAACAGGCCGCGACCGACCAGCGCAACGAGGTCGGCGGCCTCACCTTCGACCAGGTGCGCGACCGGACCCGGGCCGACTGGAACAGCACGCTCGGCGCCGTCGCCGTACGGGCCTCCGCGACCTCCGACCCCGACTCGACGCTCACCGAGGAGTTCTACACCCACCTGTACCGCATGTACGCGCTGCCGGTGAACGCCACCAGCACCAGCGGCACCTACCGCGGCGCCGACGGGGCGGTGCACAAGACCAACGGCTACACGTACTACGACTCCTGGTCCACCTGGGACGACTTCCGCAAGTACTCCGTCGAGGCCTACATCGACCCGGCCGCCTACCGGGACCTGGTGCAGTCGCTGATCGTGCTGTTCGCCGACGCGCACACCGCGGGCAAGAGCCCCGGCGGCCTCACCCACTCGGTCCCGACCGTGCGCTGGGAGCGCTCGGCCGTGGTGATCGCGGACGCGCTGTCGAAGGGCTACAAGAACTTCGACCGGCTCGACGAGGCGTACCCGGCGCTGAGGTCGTACACCGGCTACTACACGGGCGCGCAGCTGCGGCAGGGGTACATCGCGGGTGATCCCGGGACGACCGTGCAGCGCGGCTACGACCAGTGGGCGCTCTCCGTCGTCGCCGGCGCGCTCGGCAGGGACGCGGACGCGAAGAAGCTGCGCACCCAGTCGACCATGGCCATCGACAACCTCGTGAAGTCCGGCGCCTGGACCGCGGCCGACGGCACCCGGGTCGGGCTGCTCACCCCGCGCGCCGCCGGCGGCGACTGGCAGAGCGCCGACCACGAGAAGTTCGAGGCGGCGGGCCTCTACCAGGGCACGCTCTGGCAGTACCACTGGTACGACGCCTACGACATGGGCGGCCTCATCCAGGCCATGGGCGGCGAGAAGGCCGGCCGGGCCGCCGTCGAGCACATGTTCGGCGAGGACTCCGACGCCGACGACGGCTCGACCATGCTGCACTCCAACGCCAACGAGATCGACCTCCAGGCGCCCTACCTCTTCAACTACGTCGGCGAACCGAGCCTGACGCAGAAGTGGGTGCGGGCCATCTACACCGGCACGACCTGGAACCGCTACATAGCCACCGGCTCCACGAACGAGGCCCCCAGCTCCGGCGGCGAGTTCACCCCGCCCGTCCGCACCCGGGTGTACAAGCTCTCCCCGAACGGCTTCCTGCCGACCATGGACAACGACGCCGGCACCATGTCGACCATGTTCGTCGCCGCCGCCCTCGGACTGTTCCCGGTGACCGCAGGCTCCAGCCAGTTCCAGATCGGCAGCCCGTTCTTCGACTCGACGACGATCACCTACGCCAACGGCGCCAGGTTCACGGTGAAGGCCGACGGCGTCTCGCCGAGCGCCTACTACGTGCAGAGCGCCACCCTGAACGGCGCGCGGTTCACGAACACCTGGCTCGACTACGCGCAGATCGTCTCCGGCGGGACCCTGGACCTCACGATGGGCTCGAAGCCCTCCGCCTGGGGCACCCGCACCGAGCCCGCGTACTCGCTGGACACCGACGCGGGCGACACGGGCACCGGCGGCCCGGCCGCCGGCACCACCGTCGTCTCCGCCCGCCCGGCCACCGTCGCCACCGCCGCGGACGGCACCGTCGACGGGAGCGTACGGCTGACCCTGTCGTCGGGGCCGGCGTCGTTCGCCGCGAAGAAGGGCACCAGCCTCACCGCGACCGGCGCCGCGACCGTGACCGGCCTGCCCGACGGTCTCACCGCCGACCTGCGCGTCACCGGCCCGCGCACGGCGGCGCTGTCGCTCACCGGCACCACCGGGGTCGACGCACGGTTCGGCGTCACCTTCCAGGACGCCGCCTTCGCCCACGGGGTGCCGGCCGCCCAGGTCACCGGCACCGGGATCTCCCCGACCGACCCGCTCCTCGTCTCCGCCGCCGCGGTGGCCCGCGGGTCCCTCACCGCCCTCGTGGACCAGGCGTCCCTGGTCCGCGACGGCCACTACTCCGGCGGCTCGCTCAGCCTGTTCCGGGCGGCCCTGCAACGCGCCCGGACCGTCCTCGCGGACACCGCCTCCGCGACGGCCACCCTGATGGCCGCGCAGGACGCGCTGCGGTCCGCCGCCGACGCGCTCACCATCGACGAGGGCGGCTACGCCGTCCTCCAGGCCGAGGACCCCGACCGGATGGAGGGCCCCAGCCTCAAGAGCGAGGCCTACTACTCGGACGGCGACCTCGGCGGCGTCACCGAGGGGGCCTGGGAACGGTTCGACGGGCTCGACTTCGGCGGGGTCGCCCCGCACAGCGTCTCGGTCCGCTACGCCAACTCCCAGGCGGCGACCGCGCAGCCGAGCAGCGTCGACATCCACGCCGGTGACGCCGACGGCCCCGTCGTCGCCACCGTCCCGCTCCCCGGCACCGGCGGCTGGCAGTACTACAGCACCGTGCAGGCCGCCGTCACCGACCCGGACGCCCTGCTGGCGGCGGGCGGCGCGACCTTCGTCTTCCACGCCCCCTCCGGGCAGCAGTGGGTGGCGAACTTCGACCGGTACCAGTTCTCGCCCTACGCGGCCGACTCGTCCTCCGCGACCACCCTCGCCACGCTGACCGCGGCCAACACCACCGCGAGCGGCGGCGGTTCGCTCCCGCTCGACCTCGCGGACGGCGTCTTCGAGAACACGACGAACGGCGCCTGGGCCGAGTGGCGGGACACCGACCTCGGCGACGGCGCGGACACCGTCACCGTCAGCTACGACAAGCCCCGGTCGCGGGCGGCGTCGGACTCGCACCTCGAACTGCACCTCGGCTCGAAGGACGGCGCGAGGAGCGTCGACATCCCGCTCGACTACACCGGATCGGGCTGGGGCACCCTCGCCACCACGACCGTGCGGCTCGACCCGGACGTCTTCACCGGCGTCCAGGACGTCTACGCCGACTTCGTCTCCGGCACCCAGACCTCCGACCAGCCCTACGTGGCCAACGTGTACGCGCTGACCGTGACCCGGGACGCCGACGCCCCGGTGGCCTTCGACGCCACGGCGTTCACCTCGAACAGCGGCGGCGGCCTCAAGAGCGAGACGGCCGGCTGGAGCGGCGCGGGCTCCGCCACCGACCTCGGCGGCACCTACGACGGAGCCTGGCTGGACTACGGGGACATCGACTTCGGCAGCTCGCCGAAGAACACCGTCACCCTCACCTACGTCAACAACTCCGCGCGCTGCGGCACCGGTTCGGCCGTCCAGCTCTACCTGGACTCCTTCGACGCGGCCGACCCCGGCACGCCGTACGCCACCGTCCCCCTGCCGGTCACCGGATCGGCGTGGTCGTCGGGTGGCACGACGAGCCTGACCCTGCCGAAGGCCGTCACCGGCACGCACGGCGTCCACCTGCGGCTGACCACCACCCCGGACTCCTCGCACCCCTACGTGGCGAACCTGGGCCGGATCACCTTCAGCCGCACCGACACCCCCGCCACCACCGACACGGCCGCCCTGGAGAAGGCGGTCGACCGGTACGCGGCGCTCGCCGACGACGCGGCTCGCTACGACGCCGTCGACTTCGGGGTGTTCCTGCGCGAACTCGCCGCCGCCCGCGCCCTCCTCGGCGCCGACGACGCGACCCAGCTGGAGGCCGACACCCGCACCCGCAGCCTCACCCTCGCCGCCGGCCAGCTGGTGCCGCTGCCCAGACTCAAGCTGGAGGACCTGGTCACGACCGCGTCGTCCCTCACCAAGTCCCGTTACACGGACGCCTCCTGGAAGGCGTTCACCGAGGCCCTCGCCGACGCGAGGGCCGCCGTCGCCGACGACTCGGCGACGGACCTCGCCCTCACCGCCCGCTACGAGGCCCTCGACCGCGCCCGGTCCGCGCTCGTCACCAGGCCGCGGACGGTACCGGCCGCGCCCGGCGCGGTCTCGGCGACCTCGTCCGGCACCAGCGTGGCGGTCGCCTGGGCCGCGCCCGAGGACGACGGCGGCTCCCCGGTCACCGGCTACGAGATCAGCCTCGGCGGCGGCCGCCGGGTCGAGGTCCACGACCCGGACAGCCGGAGCACCACGTTCACCCGGCTGCCGGCCGGAAGGTCGTACGCGGCGCGCGTGAGTGCCCTGAACGCCGTCGGCACCTCGGTGCCGAGCGCGGCCACGGCGCCCGTGGTCACCGGCGGCAGCACACCGCAGGCGCCGACCGTGACGGGCGTGCTCACCGACGGGAAGCGGGTCCGGGTGACCTGGCGGGCCGCCGGCGACGGCGGGTTCCCGGTCATCGGCTACACGGTGGCCCTCGACGACGGCACCACCGCGCACCTCCCGGCCACCACGGCCACCGCGCTGCTCAAGGCCGGGACCGGGGCGAAGACCCACACCGCCACCGTCACGGCGGTCACCCTGGCCGGCACCTCCGACGCCTCCGACGCCTCCGGCACCTCCGCGGCGGCGGACACCGCGCCGGGCACCGCGTCCCGTGCCTCCGACCCGTCGGCGTACGAGCCGTCCCCCTTCCCGGACGAGACCCTGAAGGCGGCCTACGCCTCGGACCGGTGGCCGGCCACCGACGACGGGAGCGACTACTTCGACGACCTGCTCAGCGGGTTCGACGACCTCGGCTCCGGCATCCTCGGCGCCAACACCGAGGTGCCCGAGGACACCCCGCTCACCGCCGAGAACGACGAGATCGCCGTGGGCATCAACAACGCGGCGACGCAGCAGGAGGTCGACCGGGCCGAGACGGACGCCACGAACAGCGCCACCGTCACGATGGCCGACGGCCTCGGCTCGCGGCTGGGCCGTCTCTACCTCGACGCCCTCGACGGCGGGCGCCTGCCCAAGACCAGCGCGCTGTTCTCCCGGGTCACACAGGGCCTCGACACCCACGACGCGGCGAAGAACCTCTACGGCTACCTGCGCCCGTACGTGCGGCTCGGGTTCGCCGGCGACGGCGGCGAGGTCTACGAGTCGCAGGACGGCTCGTACGGCAGCCTCGCCGGCAGCGGCTCGTACCCGAGCGGCCACACCTACGGCGGCTACGAGGCCGGGACGATCCTCGCCACGCTGCTGCCGGAGCTGGCGCCGTCGATCCTCGCGCGCACCTCGGAGTACGGCGACAACCGCGTCGTCCTCGGCTTCCACTACCCGCTCGACGTGATGGGCGGCCGCATCACCGCCCAGGCCACCGTCGCGCACCGGTGGGCTGACCCCGGTTTCGCGGACCTGCTGACGCAGGCCCACACCGAGATGGAGAACGTACTGCTCGCGCAGTGCGAGAAGGAGGGGTACGGCGACACGCTCACGGCCTGCGCGGGCGACTCCTACGACGGCCTGAGCACGGCACAGGACGTCGGCCTGTACACCCGGCGCCTGACCTACGGGTTCTCCCGGGTGGGCAGGGCCGGGCAGACCCTGCGGGCGCCGTCCGACGCGGCGGCGCTCCTGATCACGGCCTTCCCCGGCCTCACCGCCGGGCAGCGCACCCAGGTCCTGGAGCAGACCGCGACGGACTCCGGGTACCCGCTCGACCTCACCGGGGACGGCGGGGCGGCCTGGCAGCGGATCAACCTGGCGGCGGCGATGGCGGCGCACGTGGTCGTCGACGCCGACGGGTCGGTCACGGTGACAAACTTCGCGGACGCCACCGAGGCGGCGGTCGCCGACGCCGAGGCGATCACGGTGGGCGGTGCCGCGGTCGACGGGTTCGACCCGGCCGTGTCCACGTACGTCGTCGAGTGGCCGAAGGGCGCGAGGATCCCGGCCGTCTCCGCGGTGCCGGCCGGGTCCGGCGCCCGGGTGAAGGTCACCGAGGGCGGCACCGTCGTCACCTCGGCGGGGTCCCGGCTCACCACCCGCACCGTCACGGTGACCTCGGCCGACCGTTCCGTCACCCGGAGCTACACGGTCGCGTTCCGGCGCACGAGGCCTCGGAGCCTTGTCTGTGGCGAATGCATCAACCACCGTAGTCATCGATGAATAGTGATGTGAACCCATCCGGCGACGGTGCGGCCCTGGTCGTCGGGATCGACGCCGGCGGCACCCGCACCCGGGCGGTCCTCGCCGGCGCGCGGGACGGACGGGCCCTGGGGGAGGGCGTGGCCGGGCCGGGAAACGCGCTGACCGTCCCGGCCGCGCCGCTCGCCGAGCACCTGGCCGAGGCGCTCGCGGCGGCCGTGCCTCAGGCGGCGCGGGCACGGGTCGTCGCGGTGGTCGGCGGTTTCGCCGGCGCGGCCCGGGCGCCCGAGGGTGAACCGGGCCGGGTGCGGGCGCGGACCGCCCTGACCACCGCGCTGACCCGGCTGGGCATCACCGCCGCGGCGGTCGAGGTGCACAGCGACATCGAGGCCGCCTTCGCCGCCGCGCCGGGACACCCGGCCGGCGGGCTCGCCCTGGTGGCGGGCACGGGCGCGGTCGCGGCGCGGATCGAGGGGCGGCGGCTGGTCGCGACCTCCGGCGGCGACGGCTGGCTGCTCGGGGACGACGGCGGCGGCTTCTGGATCGGGCGCGAGGCCGCCCGCGCGGCCCTGCGGGCGGCGGACGGCCGCGGTGCCCCGACCGCGCTGACGGCGGCGGTCGGGCGGGCCCTGGGCGTCGCGGCGGACGCGCTGCCCCCGCCCGGCGGCGGGGAGTGGACGCCGGCCCGGCGTACCGACTACCGGGCCCGGCTGCTGCCCGCCGTCATGGACCGCCCGCCCGTACGGCTGGCCGACCTCGCGCCCCTGGTGGCGGCCGCCGCCGCGGAGCGGGACACCGTGGCCCGGACCGTCCTCGGGGAGGCGGCCGCCCATCTCGCCGACACCGTGGCCGCGTTGCGGCCGCGCCCCGGTGAGGCCCTGGTCGTCACGGGCGGCCTGGTCGCACCGGACGGCCCCCTGCGGACCCCGCTCGCCGAACGGCTCGCCCCCCTCGGCCTCACCGTCACCCCGGTCGCCGACGGCCGCGCGGGCGCCGTGGCCCTGGCCCGGCTCCTCACCCCCGGACACCGGCCCCGAAGGACCGCCCCGTGCCCCCGGAGGACGACTCCCTGACCTCGAAGAACCACTCCTACGCTCTCGGCGGAGCCCCATCCATGCAGGGCGGCTCGGCTCAGCGGGCCCGCCGGGACTTCGCCGCGTGCTGTCCGGCGATGTGGTCGGTCAGCGCCAGCGAGGCGCTCGCCCGCTGGTAGGAGAGCTGGGCGACCCGGACGTACAGGCAGTCGATGAGGACCAGCACCGAGTGGCGGGCGCCGATGATGCCGGTGGGGAAGCTGGTCTCCGAGGTGGAGGAGATGAGCCTGATGTCCGCGGTGCGGGCGAGCGGGGAGCGCGGGTCGGCGGTCAGGGCGACGGTCGTGGCGCCGCGCTTCCCGGCCGTCTCGAACGGCTCGATCGTCTCCCTGGTCGCCCCGGAGTGCGAGATGCCGATCGCGACGTCGGCCGGGGTGAGCAGGGCGGCGGAGGTGGTCGCCGCGTGCACCTCGGTCCAGCCGCGCACCGAGCAGCCGATCCGGAAGAGCCGGGTCTCGGTCTCCTGCGCGACCGCGCCGCTGCCGCCCACGCCGTAGACGTCGATCCGGCGGGCCCGGGCCATGGCCTGCGCGGCGCGCTCGACCGCGTCCAGGTCGATCCGGTCGATCGTCTGCTGGATCGCCCGCAGGTCGGCGGTGCCGACGACCTTCACGACCCGCTCCAGGCTGTCGTCCGGGGAGATGTCCGGACCGATCTCCGCCGTGCCCCAGTCGGAGACCTCGCCGCGGCCCCGCTCCTGCGCCAGCGCGATCAGCAGGTGCTGGTAGGAGTCCAGGCCGACGGCCCGGCAGAACCGGGTCACGGTCGCCTGGGAGGTGCCGGTGCGGCGGCCCAGCTCCGCGGCCGAGCAGTGGGTGACGGCGGCCGGATCCTCCAGGATCAGCTCGCCGACCTTCCGCAGGGAGCCGGCCAGGCGCGGCAGCTCGGTACGGATCAGCGTGGTGACGTCGGTCGAGGGCATGCGGAGAAGGTATCAGCCACCGTACAGGTCGTCAGATGAATACCAGGACCGGACGTCGGGGCCACGGCGGTGCGGCATTGCACCGCGAACGGGGCACGTGATTTGTTGATTCATCTATAGACGTGTCTGTGGGGTGGTTCAATCCATCGACTGTCCGTACGACCAGTGGAGTGTGCGCGTGTCCGTCGAGTCCGCCAACGAGTCCGTGAACGCCGAACGCTTCGCGCGCGAGGGCCTGGCCGCCCTCCACCGCCTCACCGGGGCCGCACGCGCCGACGTGACCCGGGCCGCCGAGCTGATCGCCGGCTGCCTGCGCGCCGACGGGGTGATCCAGGCCTTCGGCACCGGCCACTCCCAGGCCATGGTCCTCGAAGTCGCCGGCCGCGCGGGCGGGCTGGTCCCCACCAACCGGATCAGCATCGCCGACCTCGTCCTGTACGGCGGCGAGCACCCAAGCGTCCTCGACAACCCGCTCCTCGAACGCGAGCCCGGCATCGCCGCGCGCCTCTACGACCTCGCCGCCCCGCGTCCGCAGGACCTCTTCGTCGTCATCTCCAACTCCGGCGTGAACAACGTGATCGTGGAGATGGCCCTGCACGCCAAGGAGCGCGGGCACCGGCTGCTCGCGCTCACCTCGCTCGCCCACACCCGCGCGGTCCCGGCCGGCCACCCCGGCGGAAAGAAGCTCGCCGACCTGGCGGACGTCGTCCTCGACAACGAGGCCCCGCGCGGCGACGCCCTCCTCGAACTCCCGGGCGGCGGCGCGGTCTGCGCCCTGTCCACCCTCACCGGGGTCATGCTGGTCCAGATGGCGGTGGCCGAGGCCGCCGGTCTCCTCCTCGCCTCCGGCGACCGGCCCCCGGTCTACGTCTCCGCCAACGTCCCCGGCGGTTTCGAGGGCAACCTGGAACTGGAGAAGCGCTACGAGGGCCGGATCCGGCGTACGGCGAGCTGACCCGGACTCAGCGCACCGGGAAACCGAATGTGTAGCCCTGTTCCGTCAGCCACGGCAGCACCTCGCGCAGGGCGGCCACCGTCTGGGAGCGGTCGCCGCCCGCGTCGTGGAAGAGGACCGTCGGCCCGTTGGACATCTCCTCCTTGACGGTGGCGACGATGGCCGCCGTACCGGGGCGTTCGAAGTCCTTGGAGTCGACGTTCCAGCCGAGCGGGCGCATGCCGCGGGAGGCGGCGAGCTTCCTGCTGTACGGGGTGAACGCGCCGCCGGGCGCGCGGTAGTAGAGCGGCCGTACGCCCCCGGACGCCTCGGTGATCATCCGCTCGGCGTCGAGGATCTGCCGGGACTGGTAGGCCTCGGACTTCTTGTCCATGGTGACGTCGTGGGACACGGTGTGGTCGCACAGCCGGTGTCCTTCCGCCACGATCCGCCGGACCAGGTCCGGGTGGGCCTCGGCCTCCGGGCCGATCATGCAGAACGTGGCCTTCACGCCGTACTCCTTGAGGACTTCGAGCACCTGGGGCGTCCAGACCGGGTCCGGTCCGTCGTCGACGGTGATGTTGACGCCCCGGGCGCCGCGGTCCGAGGCGTGCGCGATCTCCACGGACACCGCGGCCGGCTTCGACGTGCGGCCGTGCGCCGAACCGCCCGCGCCTGCCTGCCGGTCGACGGGACCGGCCTGCGCGGTCCACAGGGAGGCCGCCACCACCACGGCTGTCAGTCCGAGCGCCGCCGCGGCCACCTGGCCGTACCATCCCCGTCCGCCGTGCCGTGCCATGTCCGCCCCGATCCCTGTCGTTCCGTCGATCCCGTGCACCCGTCAGGACGGAAGGCGGCGGGCACCGGATCCGTCCGTTACCGATCACGGACAATTCCGCGGGCGTTCTGGGACAGGCGCCCTGCGCCCGGTCTAACGCCCGTCGCGACGATCGGTGTTGGCGGACGACGAAGACCGCGGGACGGGGACGGTCGGCGGGACGGCCGACGGGACGGCCGACGGGACGGGGACAGGCGACGGGGTGGGACGGGGCGGCCGTACACGTGCGACGGCCGGAGACCCGGTGCGGGTCTCCGGCCGTCGGGTGGGACGGGGCGTCAGTTCGTGTGCAGGGCCGCCCTGATGGCGCCGATGGCGATGTGCCGGGCGATGTTCGTGGCGTAGCAGTCGCGGAGGCTGTCGAGCATGAGGAAGTCGTGCACCATGCCCAGGACGCGCAGCGAGGTGACCGGGACGCCGGCCTCCAGCAGCCGGGCCGCGTAGGCCTCGCCCTCGTCCCGCAGGACGTCCGCCTCGTCGGTGATCACCACGGCCGGCGGCAGGCCCCTGAGGTCGTCGAGGGAGGCGCGCAGCGGGGCCGCGTACCGCTCCTTGCGCTGCGATTCGTCGCTCGTGTACTGGTCCCAGAACCAGAGCATGCCGTCCCGGGTGAGGTAGTACCCGTCGGAGAATTGCAGGTAGGACGGTGTGTCGAAGGTGGCGTCGGTGACCGGGTAGAGCAGGATCTGCGCGGCGAGGCGGATGTCGCCGCGGTCCTTGGCCATCTGGGCCAGCACGGCCGACATGCAGCCGCCGACGGAGTCGCCGCAGACGACCATCCGGGACGGGTCGAGGCCGTGTTCGCCGCCGTGGGCCACGACCCAGCGGGCGACCGCGTAGTTCTGCTCGATCTGGGTGGGGTACCTGGCCTCGGGCGCCCGGTCGTAGACGGGGAACACGGCCGCGGCCCGCGCTCCCACGGCCAGTTCCCGCACCAGCCGGTCGTGGGTGACCTCGTCGCCGAAGACCCAGCCCGCGCCGTGGATGTAGAAGACGACCGGGAGCGGGCCCTGGGCGCCCGCGGGTTTCACGACGCGTGCGCGGACGGTGCCCCACTCCCCGGCGTCGACGCTGATCCAGCTCTCGTCGATCGCGGGTTTGGGCACTCCTTCGCCCGACTGCAGGCCGGCGAGGATGTCGCGTCCCTGTGCCGGTGGCACCTCGTAGATCCGGGGGTGCGGTGCCGTGGCGGTGACGAGTTCCCGGGCCGCGGCCTCCAGGTACGGGGTGGGCGGCGGGGGCAGATCCTTCATGATGAACCTCCAGAACGCGCCGGCGCCGGGCCGGCGTGGCTGTTCGGTCGCTCGCTTTCCACGTTCATCCTGCCCGAGGACGGCCCGCGGGGCGCGTCGACGCTCACGGAGCGTGACATTCCCTCACCGGCCGGCCGCCCGCGCATCCCTGGCGGCGGCCCGGTCGTGCCGTCGGCCCGGGGTGCCGTCAGCGCTCGGCCAGGCGGGCGGCGGCGTCGTGGACGAGGCGCGCGTGGAGTGCGAACAGGGGGCCTGGTCGGACGGCCGCGCGGCTCGGTGGGGCGGCGCTCCGGCGCCGGCGTCAGGCCGGGGCGCGGCGGTCCGGTGCGGTCCCGGCGACCTGGCCCTGCTCGCGGTCATCGGCGTGACCGCCCTCCGCGGAGCTGTGGCCGAGCCGCGACCACCCCGGTGACGTGCCCGCCGTCGAGGGCCGGGGTGGCCGCGCCCGGTGGTCAGCCGTGGCCGGGGGTCAGCCGTGGCCGCCGGGCTGCTCCATGGCCTGGCCCAGCCGCCGCAGGGCCCTGGTCACCCACGCGCGGTCCTCGCCGAGCCCGGCCAGCAGGTCCACCTCGATGGCGAGCTGCCGGGGGAAGAGGCCGTCGACCGCGGCGGCGCCGGCCTCGGTGATGGTGACCAGCGCGGCGCGCCGGTCGGCGGGGTTGGGGGTACGGGCGATGAAGCCGCGTTTCTCCAGCTTGCCGAGGGTCTTGCTGACCCCCGCCCGGGACAGCCCCAGCCGCTCGGCGAGGCTCCGGGCGATGAACGGCCCGGTCGCGTGCCGGAGCGGGATCAGCATGTCCACCTCGGGCCCGGTCAGCTGCGCGCCCGCGTAGATCGGCTCCACGGCGCGGTTGAGCAGGCCCGTGACGTGCTTGAGCAGACCGACCAGCTCCATCGGGGAGGTGTCCAGGTCGGGGTTGTGCGCGGCCCACTGGGCGCCGACGTCGGCGGCGGAGGGAGTGGAGGTCATGCGGCTCGTCTCTTCGGTCATATTTGCTTGCTCGTATTTGTTAGCCGGTGAACTATCAGCTACCTTTAATGTCATGGTAGCTCCGTCATCCTCGCGCACCCGGGTCGACGCGGTCCCCGACACGGCCGCACCCGGACCCGGACCCGGACCCGGGCCCGGGCCCGCGGGCCGCACGACCGCCCTGCTGATCGCCGTGCTCGGCGCGCTCACCGCCGTCGCCCCGCTCGCGACCGACATGTACGTGCCCGGGTTCCCCGCGCTGGGCGAGGCGCTCGGCGCGGGCACCTCGGCCGTGCAGCTGACGATGACCGCGTTCCTGGCCGGGCTCGTCGTCGGCCAGCTGGTCATCGGCCCGCTCAGCGACGGGCTCGGCCGCCGCCCGCTGCTGATCGCGGGGACGGCCGGCTTCGTCCTGTGCTCCGTCGCCTGCGCCGCCGCCCCGGACATCGCCGCGCTGACCGCGGCCCGCTTCCTCCAGGGCGTGGCCGGCGCGGCCGGCATGGTGCTGGCCAGGGCCGTCCTCACCGACCGCTTCCACGGTCCCCTGCTGCCCCGCTACTTCGCGGTGCTGTCCCAGGTCATCGGGGTGGCCCCGGTCGCCGCGCCGGTCCTCGGCGGGGCCGTCCTGTCCGTCTCCACCTGGCGGGCGGTCTTCGTCGTACTGGCCGTCATCGGCGTCCTGCTCCTGGCCGCCGTGGTGCGGGCGGTGCCCGAGACGCTGCCGCCCGAGCGGCGCCACGGCGGCGGCCTCACCGGCAGCTTCCGGGCCATGGGCACGCTGCTGGCCCGCCGGACCTTCATGGGGTACGTGCTCGTCGTCGCCCTCGTCTCGGCCGCGCTGTTCGCCTACATCAGCGGCTCCAGCTTCGTCTTCGAGAACCTGCACGGGGTCTCCTCGACGACGTACTCCCTCATCTTCGCCACCAACGCCGTCGCCATGCTCGTCGGCGGTGCGCTCTTCGCCCGGCTCACCGGACGCGGCGTGCGCCTCAACTCGCTGCTCACGGCCGGAGTCGGCATCGCCCTGCTGGGCGCGCTGGCGCAGGTCCTGCTGGTGATGACCGTGGGGGAGACCCTGGCGGGCACCTGGATCACGCTGTTCGTGACCGCGGGCGGCATAGGCCTGGTCTTCCCGAGCGCGATGAGTATCGGCCAGGCGGTGGGCCGCACCGCCCCCGGCGCCGCGTCCGCGCTCATCGGGGGGCTGCAGTTCCTCTTCGGAGCCCTCGCGTCCCCGCTGGTGGGGCTCTTCGGCGAGGACAGCTCGCTGCCGATGGCCCTGGTCATGCTGATCGCACTGGCCGCGGCGGGCCTGGTGCTCGCGGGGCTGGCCCGGCCCTGGGAGGGGCACGGCGAGCCGGTCCCCGCGCGGCGGTAGCCGGCCCGCCACCGGCCCCGGTCGAACCGCGTCGGCGTCAGGCCCGCGGCGGGCGACCGCCGGGTTCCTGCGACCGCACGGCGGCAGCTCCCCTCCTCCACCATGAGGAGTGCCCTGACCGACGCGGCCGCCGACGCCCACGACGGGACCGTCCCCCTGCTTCCCCGTGCCCGGGCGTCCGGCCGCCCCTTCGCACCGCCCCCGGCGCTGATGTGCCCGCACGCGCAACAGCCGGTCCCCAGGACGGCGGGACCGTCCACGGCGTCCACGGACCCCCGGTGACCTGGTGGCCGCGCGCGCGTCGGGGCCCGCGTCGGGGCGGGGGCGGCCCCGCTCCTCCGTTCCCTGGCGGAAAGTCGTCGGCCGCACGGGTGCCGTGCGGAATCATGAGGCATGCGCGCAGACGACTGGCACCTCACCGAAGACGTCGACGAATTCCTCGCCCGTGCCGGGGAGTTCCTGCGCTCGCGCCCCGGACCGCACGTCATGCAGCTGACGTGTGCCGAGAGAGTGCGCGTGCGTGGGGCGGCGGAGGGCGCCGGAGCTCCCCTCTTCGGTGTGCTGGAGCGGGACGGAGCGGTCGGCGGCACCTTCTACCACCTCCCCACCGGCGGCTTCGGCCTCTCCCCGCTCTCGCCCGGGAAGGCCGACGCCCTCGCCGCCCGCCTGTCCGCCCTCGGGCGCTTCCCCGCCCGGGTCAGCGCGGACCACGACAGCGCCACCGCGTTCGCCGAGGCCTGGCAGCGGCACACCGGGGCGACGCCGGAACAACGCGACGTCCGGCTCCGTCTGTACGGCCTCGGCACCCTCGTCCCGCCGGAGCCGCTCCCGGCCGGCCGGAGCCGGGTCCTCGGCGCGGACGATCTCGACCAGGCCATGTTCTGGTGCGGCGAGTTCGCCAGGGCCGTCGGCGAGGACGTCCGGATCGACGCCGCCTCCTGGGCGGACACCCGCTACGCCGACAAGAGCTACCTGCTCTGGGAGACCCCCGACGGCACCCCCGTCTCGGTCGCGGGCCTGAACCCGCTGATCGGCGGCCAGATCCAGGTGGACGTCGTCTACACCCCGGCCGAGCTGCGCGGCCGCCGATACGCGGCCGCCGTGACCGCGGCGGCGAGCCGGGCCGCGCTGGCCGCGGGCGCCCGTGACGTCGTCCTCTTCGCGGACCTGGCCAACCCCAGCAGCAACGCCCTCTACCGGCGCCTCGGCTACCGCGGGCTCACCGACTGGGCCGTGTACGACTTCTCCGGCGTCGCACCGGGGGACGGCTGAGGGGCCGAGGAACCGCTGACAGCTCATCGCCACCGGCGGCGTGGTGCTCTCCACCCTGCGCCAGGCCGCCGACCTCGACTTCGAGCTCACCGTCCTGTCCGACGGCTGCCTCGACGCCGACCCGGAGGTCCACCGGGTGCTCACCGAGAAGGTGTTCCCCAGGCAGGCCGAGGTCACGACCGTCGAGGCGTGGTCGGCGGCGCTCTGACGCCCCGCCCTCAGGCGAGGGTGACCTCGACCGGCAGCTTCTTGATGCCGTTGACGAAGTTGGACCGTACCCGCGGCACCTCGCCGACCAGGCGGATGTCGGCGAGCCGGGGGATCAGCTCCTCGAACATGATCCGGATCTCGGTGCGGGCCAGCAGGTTCCCCAGGCACAGGTGCGGGCTGCCCTTGCCGAAGGTGACGTGGTCGTTGTCGGCGCGCGTGACGTCGAAGTCGTACGGGTTGCCGAAGACCTCCTCGTCACGGTTGCCCGAGGCGTACCACATGACGACCTTGTCGCCCTCCCTGACCCGCTTCCCGCCCAGCTCGACGTCCCGGGTCGCGGTCCGGCGGAAGTGGTAGACGGGGGACGCCCAGCGCAGGAACTCCTCCACCGCCCCCGGGATCAGCGAGGGGTCGTCCCTGAGCCGGGCCAGCTGCTCGGGGTGCTGGAGGAGGGCCAGCATGGAGTGGGTGATGGTGTGCCGGGTGGTCTCGTTGCCGGCCACCACCAGGAGCAGGAAGTAGTTGTCGAAGTCCTGCGCGGACAGCGGGATGCCGTCGCGCGGGGTGGTGTTGACCAGCTTGGAGACCAGGTCCGTGCCGGTGCCGCCGCGCCGCTGCCGGGCCAGCTCCCGGCCGTACTCGAAGACCTCCAGCGAGGCGGGGGAGCGGAAGGGCAGGTCGCGGTACTTCTCGCTCTCCGCGCTGTGCAGCAGGACGTCCGCGTAGTCGGGGTCGGTGTTGCCGATGATGCGGTTGCCCCAGTCGATGAGCTGCTGGTTGTCCTCGGGCGGTACGTCGAGGAGCCGGGCCAGCACGTTGATGGGGAAGTCGGCGGAGACCTCGCGCACGAAGTCGAACCGCCCCTTGGCCAGCGCCGCGTCCAGCGTCTGCGCGGTCAGCCCGCGCAGGAAGTCGGTGTAGCTGTTGATGACGCCCGCGCCGAACTGACGCTGGATGACACTGCGCAGGGCGCGGTGGCGGACCCCGTCCAGCTCCAGGATCGAGGCGCGTTTGCGGATCTGGTCCTCGTCGACCTCCTCCAGGTTCACGAACCTGGTCGAGGTGAAGGTCTCGGCGTCCCGGTCGACCCGGGCGATGTCGGCGTGCCGGGTGACCGCCCAGAAACCGGAGTTGGGCGCCTCCTCGGGCTGCCAGTGCACCGGGTCCTCGTGGCGCAGGGTGTGGAACATCCGCCAGGGGGTGACCCCGTCGGTGAAGTTGTCGAGGTTCGCGAGGTCGACGTCGGCGAGGCGCATCGCCTCGACGCCCGTGGTCGTGGTCATCGGTGATCCTTCACAGGTGGTAGGCGTACTCGGTGAACTCCCAGTCGGTGACGTGCCGTTGGAAGCGTTCGACCTCGTTGCGCTTGTAGGTGAGGTAGGAGTCGGTGAAGTCCTTGCCGAGCAGCCCGGCGAGCGCGGTGTCCGCCTCCAGCGCGTCCAGCGCGGCGGACAGGTCCACCGGCAGCGGGGCCGCCTTCGCGGTGTCGTAGCCGTAGCCCTCCAGCGGGGCGGGCGGCTCCTCGCCGGCCAGGACGCCGAGCAGCGCGGCGGCCGTGGTCGCGGCGATCGCCAGGTACGGGTTGGCGCTCGCGTCGCCCAGGCGCAGTTCGAGCCGGGCGCCGGCGCCGCGCTCGGGCGGCACCCGGACCATCGTGCTGCGGTTGTCCAGGCCCCAGTCGACCAGCCAGGGGGCCAGGGTGTCCGGGCCGAAGCGCTTGTAGGAGTTGACGGTCGGGTTGAGCAGGGCGGCCAGGGCGGGCGCGTGCGCGAGGACACCGGCGACCGCGTGCCGGGCTGTGGCGGACAGACCGTGGGCTCCTGCGGGGTCGTCGAAGGCGTTGCGGCCCTCGGCGTCGGTACAGGACAGGTGCAGATGGAAGCCCGAGCCGCCCGCGTCGTTGAAGGGCTTCGCCATGAAGGTGGCCAGTCGGCCCTCGCGCCGGGCCAGTTCCTTGACGGCGGCCTTGAAGCGGAACGCGCGGTCGGCGGCGGACAGCGCCTCGGAGTGCAGCAGGTTGATCTCGAACTGTCCGCCGTCGAACTCGTGGTTCCCGCTGAGCACCCCCAGCCCCAGGCCGCGCACCTGGCGCAGGGTGCGCAGCAGGTGGTTGTCGGGGTCGGCGCGCAGCCCCGCGGTGTAGACGACGCCGGGGGTGCCGCCGCCGTAGCGCCGCCAGCCGCCGCCCGGCTCGCCGTCGCACAGGAAGTACTCCAGCTCCGGTCCGACGACCGGGCTCAGCCCGTGCTCCCCGCACCGCCGCAGCACCGACCGCAGCAGGTCGCGCGGCGACTCGGGTGCGGGCGCCCCGGTGGCCGGGTCGACCACCTCGGCCAGGCAGACGGCCACCCCCGGCTCCCAGGGCAGCGCGACCAGGGTGTCGAGGTCCGGCCGTACGCAGATGTCCGGCAGACCGGCGTCCAGACCGCCGCTGACCGGGACCACGTCACCCTGCGGGCTGGTGTGGTAGACGGCCCGGCAGAAGGCCAGTCCGTGCTCCACGGCCCGGGGCAGCTCCTCCAGGAGCACGTCACGGGCCCGGTCCGTGCCGATCAGGTCGGGATAGGTCACCCGGACGACGTCGATGCCGTCGGCGGCGAGCCGGGCCATGTGCCGGCGGACTTCTGACAGGTCTTGATCGCTCACCGTTGTCTCCTCAAGGGGACGGGAGTCGGACCCCGCCCCTGAGGCCCCGAGACCGGGGTCCGTGTGGCGGGTGGCGTGGGAAGTGCGGGCCGGGGCGCGATGACGCGGGCAGCCGTCCGGCCTGTTGTTTGAAGCCAAACGGTAAGGAGGTGCGCAGCGTGCCGCAAGGGGGCGGCGCAAAGAATTTATCCATACGGATAGGTATTGACCAGGGGGTGGCGCCTGCCTACCTTGTTTGAAGCCAAACGAGTCCGGGACGCGGTCCGCCGCGACCCGTTGGCAGGGGCCCGGCCGGCCCGGTCGGCCGGGCCCCCTTCCCCCTCTTGCCCCTTCGCTTCCGCTCCCTCAGGAGGACCGGCCATGAAGGTCGTCGTCGACATGAACAAGTGCCAGGACCACGGCCAGTGCGTCTTCGCGGCCCCCGACGTCTTCTCCCTGGACGACACCGGCCACCTCGCCTACGTCGCCGACCCGGACGACGCGCTGCGCGACGAGGTGGAGGAAGCGGCCGACGTCTGCCCGCTCCAGGCCATCCGGATCGAGGCCTGACCGTGGACGGGCGCATCGTCGTGGCCGGCGCCTCCATGGCCGGCCTGCGCGCCGCCGAGCAGCTGCGCGCGGCGGGCTGGAGCGGCGCGATCACCCTCGTCGGCGAAGAACCGCACATGCCCTACAACCGGCCGCCCCTGTCCAAGGAGGTCCTGGCCGGCCGGGCACCCTTCGAGTCCCTCGCCTTCCGGCCGCGCGCGAGCGTGTCCGACGCCGAGTGGCGGCTGGGCCGCAAGGTCGTCTCCGCCGCCCTGGACGAGCGGACGGTCCGCCTCGACGACGGCACCACGCTCACCTACGACGGACTCGTGGCCGCCACCGGGATGCGTCCCCGGCGCCTGGGCTGCCCGGGACCGGCGGCCGGCCGGCACACGGTCCGCACCCTCGACGACGCCCGGGGCCTGCGCGCCGCGCTGACCCGGCCCGGCGCCCGGGTCGTCGTGGTCGGGGCCGGATTCATCGGCTGCGAGGTCGCCGCCACCGCGGTGGGCCTCGGGGTGGCGGAGGTGACGGTCGTCGACCCGCTGCCGCTGCCGATGGCCGGACCGCTCGGCGGACTCCTCGGCCGCGCGCTGCTCGCACGGCACGAGGAACGCGGGGTGCGCTTCGCGCTGGGGACCGGCGTCGCCGCCTTCACCGGCGCCGAACGGGTCACCGGCGTGGTGCTGGACGACGGGTCCGTGCTCCCCGCCGACGTGGTCGTCGAGTCGGTCGGGTCGGCCGCCAACACCGAGTGGCTCGACGGCAACGGCCTCGACCTGCGCGACGGCGTGCTCACCGACGCGCTGCTGCGGGCCGGCGGGCGGCCGGAGGTCGTGGCCGTCGGCGACGTCGCCCGCTTCCCCAACGCCCGCTACGACGGCGTACCGCGCCGCGTCGAGCACTGGTCGATCCCGACGGACTCGGCGAAGCAGGCGGCCAGGGCACTGGTCGGCCATCTGCACGGCGGTGCGCCGCAGGTGCCGCCGTTCGCGCCGCTGCCCACCTTCTGGAGCGACCAGCACGACTTCCGGCTCCAGTCCTTCGGCGCGCCCGCCCTCGGCAGGGACGACGTCCGGGTCCTCGACGGCGATCCCGAGGGGGACGTGCTCGTCGGCTACCACCGCGACGGCCGGCTCGTCGGCGTCGTCGCGCTCGGCGGCCCGGCGGTCGCCGCGTCCGCCGCCCGCTACCGCACCGAGCTGCTCAGGCAGCCCGCCCTCACTGTTTAAGGAGCCCCAAGTGGCCAGTCTCCGTGGTTACTTCCATCCGAAGACGGCGAGCGGTGCCTCGTCGCTGATCCCCTCACCGCCGTGGCGGTACTCCGGTGACCTGCTCACGGTCGAGTACCGGACCGATCCCGCGCGGGTGCGTGAACTGCTGCCCGAGCCATTGGAGTTGGCCGACGAGGATCCCGGTGCGGTCGCCCTGATCTGGGCCGACTGGCAGTCGTGCTCGGCGTCGGGGGAGGAACTGCTCGACCCGGTGCTCTCCCAGTACAAGGAGGCGTTCGCGGTCGTGCGCTGCGCGTACCGCGGGACGACGTACTCGCGGTGCGTCCACATCTGGGTCGACAAGGACTTCGCGATCGCCCGCGGGCTGCACCAGGGCTATCCGAAGAAGCTCGGATCGATCCACCAGACACGGCCGCACCCTTACGGGCCCGCGCCGCGGATCGAGGCCGGGGCCCGGTTCGGGGCCACCCTCGCCGCCGCGGACCGCCGGCTGGCCCAGGCGGTGGTGACGCTGCGCGAGCCGTCCGCGACGAACGGGTTCGTCAACGGGCACCCGATGGCCCATCACCGGTGGCTGCCGTCGATCGAGAAGGGCAAGGGCCTGGCGCTGGACGAACTGATCGAGTCCGGGGCGGCTTCCTTCGAGGCCGGACAGGCGTGGGTCGGCGACGCCGAGCTGGAGCTGTTCGAGGCGCCCACCGAGGAACTGGCCCGCCTGGAGATCCGTGAGCCGATCGCCGCGTACTACCGCCAGGTCGGGGTGGTGTGGGACGGCGGACGACTGCTGGAGTCCGGCACGTCCGGCGCCGAGTGAACACCCTCTATCCGAACGGACTTTGGAGACCGGACATGACCGACCACACCATTACCGTCGCCGGGGTCGCCGTCGACACCCGGCACTGGATCGGGGGCGAGCGGGTCGCCTCCGGTGACACCTTCACCGATCACTCGCCCATCGACGGGAGCGCCCTCGGCGAGATCTCCCGGGGCACACCCGCGGAGGCCGCCGCCGCCGTCGCCGCCGCCAGGGCCGCCTTTCCCGGCTGGGCCGCCACATCGCGCGCCGAGCGCGCGCGCCTCCTGCACGCCCTCGCCGACGGCGTCGAGAAGCGGATCGAGGAGCTCGCGATCGTCGAGACCACGGACAACGGGGCGCTGCTGCGTTCCCACCGCCGTGGCGTGATGCCCCGCGTCGCCCACAACTTCCGGTTCTTCGCCGACCGGCTGCTCGCGCTGGAGCACGAGGACTTCGAGACCCGCGGGCACACCAACCACGTGTCCTGGGACCCGGCGGGCCCCTGTGTGCTGATCACCCCGTGGAACGCCCCGCTCATGCTGGCCACCTGGAAGGTCGCCCCCGCGCTCGCCGCCGGGAACACCGTGATCCTCAAGCCCGCCGAGTGGTCCCCGCTCTCCGCCTCGCTGCTCGCCGACATCGCCGCCGAGGCCGGGCTGCCGGCCGGTGTCCTGAACGTCGTGCAGGGCTACGGCGCCGAGATCGGCGACGCGCTGACCTCGCACCCGGACGTGCGCCGCGTCAGCTTCACCGGATCGGTGCCGACGGCCCGGCGGATCGCCGCCTCGGCCGCCGCCAACCTCACCCCCCTGAGCCTCGAACTCGGCGGCAAGTCACCCCTGCTGGTGTTCGCCGACGCCGATCTGGACCTCGCCGTGGACCTCGCGGTGGAGCAGTACGACAACGCCGGCCAGGTGTGTCTCGCCGGGACCCGGCTGCTCGTCGAGGAGTCCGTGGCCGAGGAGTTCACCCGGCGCTTCGTGGCGAAGGCGAGCCGCCTGACACAGGGCGACCCGCGTGACGAGGCGACCGACATCGGACCCAACATCCACCCCCTCCAGCTGGAGAAGATCGACGGGTTCGTGCGACGGGCCCTCGCCGCCGGGGCCCGCGCGGTCATCGGCGGGCGGCGCCTGGACGGGCAGTTCTACGCGCCCACCCTGCTCACCGACGTCGCGCAGGACAGCGAGGTCGTCCAGGAGGAGGTCTTCGGACCGGTCCTGACCCTCCAGACCTTCGCCGACGAGGAGGAGGCCGTCCGGCTCGCCAACGACACCCGGTTCGGGCTCGCCGCCACCCTCGCCACCGGCGACGCCGAGCGCGCCGAGCGCGTCACCGCACGGCTGGTCGCGGGCACGGTCTGGGTCAACTGCTTCTTCGTCCGCGACCTCCAGGCACCCTTCGGCGGCTCCCGCCTGTCCGGGGTCGGCCGTGAGGGCGGCACCTGGAGCTTCGACTTCTACTGCGACCTGAAGAACACCGTCACCGCACCGAAGGGCTGGACGGACCATGGGTGAGATCGTCGGGGCGGGCCTCCTCGCCCACGTCCCCACCATCGTGCTGCCGGAGGCCGACCGGCTGGAGCTCAACGAGGGCCGGGAGATCACCCTCGTCACCGGACTGCGGGAGCTGCGCCGGGAGGTCTTCGAACGGGACGACTACGACACGGTCGTCGTGCTCGACTCCCACTGGGCGACCACCGTCGAGTTCGTCGTCGCCGCCCAGCGGCGGCGGGCCGGGCTGTTCACCTCCGAGGAACTCCCGCGCGGGATGTGCCGGATGCCCTACGACTTCCCGGGCGACCCCGAACTCGCCCGCAACATCGAGGGGTTCGCCGACAAGCACGGCACCTGGATCACCGCCATCGAGGACGAGTACCTGCCGATCTACTACGCCACCATCAACCTCTGGAAGTACCTGGGGGAGGGGCTGCCCGACAAGCGGTGGGTCACCATTGGGGTCTGCCAGACCGGGGACATGGAGGACCACCTGCGGCTCGGGCGGGCGCTCGCCGACGGGATCGCCGCGACCCCGGGGCGCCGGGTGCTGCTCATCGCCTCCGGCGCGCTCTCGCACACCTTCTGGCCGCTGCGGGAACTGCGCGACCACGAGGCCGGCGACCCAGTGCACATCCGTACGCCCGAGGCCCGCGAGGCGGACCTCGAGCGCATCGCCTGGTTCAGGGAGGGCCGGCACGACAGGGTCCTCGACACCATGGACGCGTTCTGGAAGTTCAAGCCCGAGGCGAAGTTCTCCCACTACCTGATGATGGCCGGCGCCCTCGGCGAACAGGCCTGCACCGCACGGGCCCGCCAGTACGGCGAGTACGAGAACTCCATCGGCACCGGCCAGGTCCACCTCTGGTTCGACCGGCCGGCCGACGGCTGGACCGGCACCGCAGCACCCGCCCCGCGCACCCCGCACAGCCGTATCTGAGGAGCCCCGACATGCCCGAACACCGCCGCATCCTCCTCGCCGGCGCCGCCGTCGAGGTCACCGTCGACGGGGACGACCTCGTCGCCGGGGACGGCCGCCGCGTCAAGGCTGGGGACGCGCGGCACCTGCCGCCGGTCGTCCCCTCCAAGGTGATCGCCGTCCACCTCAACCACCGCAGCCGCGTCGACGAGTTCCGGATCGACCTCCCGGACACGCCGACCTACTTCCACAAGCCGACCTCCTCCCTCAACTCCCACCAGGGCGCCGTCGTCCGGCCCGAGGGCTGCACATGGCTCAACTACGAGGGCGAGGTGGCCATCGTGATCGGGAAGACCGCGCGGAACGTGTCGCCCGCCGACGCCGGCGAGTACATCGCCGGCTACACCGTCGCCAACGACTACGGGCTGCACGACTTCCGGGACACCGACGCCGGGTCCATGCTGCGGGTCAAGGGCTCGGACACGCTCTGCCCGCTCGGCCCGGGGCTGGTCACCGACTGGGACTTCCACGGCAAGCGGCTGCGGACGTACGTCAACGGCGAGGTGGTGCAGGACGGTTCGACCGACGAGATGAAGTGGGACATGCACTACCTCGTCGCCGACATCGCCCGCACCATCACCCTGTACCCCGGCGACGTGCTGCTCTCCGGCACCCCGGCCAACTCCCGCCCGGTCCAGCCCGGCGACGTGGTCGAAGTGGAGGTGGAGGGCCTCGGCCGGCTCACCAACCACATCGTCACCGGACCCACCCCCGTCCGCGCCGACGTCGGCGCGCAGCCCACCGAGTCCGAGGAGGTGCTGTCCACCGCGCTGGGCGGCGACTGGGAGTTCCGTGGCATCCGGGCGCCCCGCCGGTAGCCGCCCGGACCTGCGGCGGCACCCCCCGGGTAGGGTCGCGGACATGACCGAACCCGCCGGGCCCCCGCAGCAGTCCGACCCCCGTTCGCGCAAGCGGCTCGGGTACGGCGAGGGGCGCGAGGCACTGCTCAAGGCCGCGGTCCGGGTCGTGGGACGGCGCGGGCTGCGCCACCTCACCTACCGCGCCGTGGCCGAGGAGGCCGGGGTCACCCACGGTCTGGTCGTCCACCACTTCGGCTCCCGGGACACGCTGATCGAGGAGTCCCTCGCCTACGCCGTGCGGGTCAGCCTCAGCAGCAGCCTGCTGGAGCCCGGCACCGGCAGGCCCGAGGACTTCGTGGCCGGTCTGACGGACATGGTCGAGGACGACGCGGACGGGCAGGCCTACCAGTACGAGCTGCTGCTGGAGGCCCGCCGCCGGCCGGAACTGCTGCCGCAGGTGCGCGAGCTGTACGACGAGTACTTCGACGCCTCCCGGCGCGAGCTGGCCCGGATACTGCCCGGCGACGCGAGCCCCGCCCTCAACCGGCTGGTCTTCGCCGCGCTGGACGGCCTGGTGCTGCACCAGCTCACCGGCATCGGCGGCCGCGCGGACACCGAGGCCGCCCTCACCGAGCTGCGTGCCCTGCTGCGCACGCTCGGTGAGCGGCCGCCGGGCAGCCGCGACTGAGCGTGCCCGGCCAGGAACCCCCCGTCGCGGTCGCGCCGGGGGGTTCGCCCTGCCCTGGATACGGCGGTTTCCCCGGCGTAAATTCCCTTTCCCACCCCCTTGCCAGATGGATAGTTCGGGCCCACCATGAGGCAACTCGTTTGGCCCGAAACGAAACTTCCTCCCTATCCCCTCAGCAGGTGATCCGAGTGGACAGTCAGACGGTCGACGCCTCTCCGCAGCCCGGAGAGGGCACCCGCCCCGCGGCCACCCTCAAACGCAACGCCCTGGGTGTCCTGGGCATCCTCTTCTTCGTCCTGTCCGCCCAGGCACCGCTCACCGGCATCGCGGGCGCCGTCCCCATCGCCGTGGCGGTCGGCAACGGCCCCGGGGCCCCGGCCGCCTACGCCATCGCCGGAGCCGTGATCCTGCTCTTCTCGGTGGGCTTCGTGGCCATGGGCCGGCACGTCGTCAACGCCGGCGCCTTCTACACGTACATAGGCAAGGGCCTCGGCCGCACCACGGGCAGCGGCAGCGCGGCCGTGGCGCTGTTCGCCTACTGCACGGTCCAGGCCGCGATGTACGGCCTGTACGGGGCCACCGTCAGCGGACTCGTGGAGCACTACTCGGGCGCGCACATCGCCTGGTGGGTGTGGGCCCTGGTCACCATGGGCGTCGTCCAGGTGCTGGGCGCCGCCGGGATCGAGCTGGGCGCCAAGGTGCTCGCCGTCTTCGTGCTCGCCGAGTTCAGCATCCTGCTCGTCTTCGCCCTGGTCACCCTCGCCAAGGGCGGCGGCCCCGAGGGCCTCGACCTCGGCGGCACCTTCTCGCCGGGCGCCGTGCTCCAGGGCGCGCCCGGCGTGGCCCTGATGTTCGCCGTCGCCTCGATGTTCGGCTTCGAGGCCACCGCCATCTACGGCGAGGAGGCCCGCGAGCCGCACCGGACCGTGCCCCGCGCCACCTATCTGTCGGTCGCCGTGGTCACCGGCTTCTTCGCCTTCGTCTCCTGGATGCTGGTCTCCTCCTACGGCCCCTCCAAGGTCACCGCGGCCGCCGGCAAGGCCCTGTCCGGCGGCGACTCCACGGTGTTCGTCTTCGCACCGATCGCCGCCCGGTTCGGCGGCTGGGTCGACGACGTGCTGCCCGTGCTGCTGGCCACCTCGCTCTTCGCCGGCATCCTCGCCTTCCACAACTCCGCCAACCGCTACCTGTTCTCCCTCAGCCGCGAGGGACTGCTCCCCGCCCGGCTGCGCACCCTCAACCACCGCCACTCGCCGTGGGCCGCAGGCGTCGTCCAGACCGTGATCGCCGTCCTCCTCGTCACGCCGTTCGCCCTCACCGGCAAGGACCCGGTCCTCACCCTCTTCTCCTGGTTCAGCGGGGTCGGCGTGCTCGCCTGCATGCTGCTGTACTTCCTGACCTCGGTCTCGGTGATCGTCTTCTTCCGGCGTGAGCGCCTCGACAGCCGGCTCTGGAACACGCTGATCGCCCCCGCCCTCGGCGCCCTCGGCATCGCCGGTGTCATCTGGCTCGTCCTCACCAACTTCACGACCCTGATCGGCGGCGACCCCGCCACCGCCACCTGGCTGGTGCTGGCCGTGCCCGCGGTGCTGCTGCTCGGGGCGGGCACCGCGCGGGCCGTCCACCGCCGCTGACCCACCTCCGCCGGGTCCGGCCGCCGCGACGACGGCCGGACCCCCACCACCCGACGGGACCCCCATGCTCGACCTCACCCACGACGACCTGCTCGGCCGGGCCGAGGCACTCGACCTGCCCGCGCAGCACCACATCGACGGCACCGGCGAGCCCGGCGGCGGCGCCACCTTCGCCGTCGTCTCGCCCCGCGACGGGCGCCTCCTCACCCGGGCCGCCGACGCCGGCCGGGCCGAGGTCGACCACGCCGTGGCCGCCGCCCGCCGCGCCTTCGACTCCGGCCCCTGGCCCCGCCTGGCCCCCGCCGAACGCGGCCGGATCCTGCTGCGCATGGCCGAACTCCTCGAAGAACACCGGGAACGGCTCGCCCTCACCATCACCCTGGAGATGGGCAAGCCGATCACCGAGGCCTACGCCGTCGAACTGCGCGCCGCCGTCAGCACCTTCCGCTGGTACGGCCAGCTCGCCGACAAGCTGACCGACGAGGCGCCGCACACCGCCCCCGACGCCCTCGCCCTGGTCACCCGGGAGCCGACCGGCGTCGTCGGCGCGGTGGTCCCCTGGAACTTCCCCCTCACCCTGGCGAGCTGGAAGGTGGCCCCGGCGCTCGCGGCCGGCTGCACGGTCGTCCTCAAGCCGTCCGAGTCGTCCCCGCTCTCCGCCCTGCTGCTCGGCCGGATCGGCACCGAGGCCGGACTCCCGCCCGGCGTCCTCAACGTCGTCACCGGCGACGGGCCCACGGCCGGCCGGGCCATCGGCCTCCACCCGGACGTCGACGTGCTGGCCTTCACCGGCTCCACCGCCGTCGGCCGCCACTTCCTGCGCTACTCCGCCGACTCCAACCTCAAGCGCGTCTGGCTGGAGCTGGGCGGCAAGTCGCCCAACATCGTCCTGCCCGACGCCCCCGACCTGGACGCGGCCGCCGCCACCGCGGCCTGGGGCATCTTCTTCAACCAGGGCGAGATGTGCACCGCGCCCTCCCGGCTCCTGGTCCACTCCTCGGTCGCCGAGCGCGTCACCGAGGCCGTCGTGCGCCACGCCGAGCAGTTGCGCGTCGGCGACCCGCTCGACCCCGCGACCGAGATGGGCGCGCTGGCCGGGGAGGCCCACCTGGGGCGGGTGCGGGAGCACATCGCCGACGGCCGTGAGCAGGGCGCCCGGCTGCGCACGGGCGGCGAGCGCACCCTCACGGAGACCGGCGGCAGCTATCTGCGGCCCACCGTCTTCGACCGCGTCGACCCCGGTATGCGCCTCGCCCGGGAGGAGATCTTCGGCCCGGTGCTGTCCGTCCTCGCCTTCGACGACCTCGACGAGGCGGTCCGGCTCGCCAACGCCACCGCGTACGGGCTCGCGGCCGGCCTGTGGACCTCCGACCTGTCCACCGCCCACCGGGTCTCCCGCGCCCTGAAGGCCGGCACGGTCTGGGTCAACTGCTACGAGGAGGGCGACCTGAGCGTGCCCTTCGGCGGGATGAAGCAGTCCGGCAACGGACGGGACAAGTCCGCGCACGCGATCGACAAGTACACCGAACTCAAGACGACCTGGATCCAGCTGTGACCCGTCCCGCGCCCCGTCCGCTCATCGCCGTGCCCGCCCGGTTCTCCGCCACCACCTCGGCGCTGCGGTTCGCCGCCGAGGTCAACGCCCGGAGCCTGGTCGAGGCCGTCTGGCGGGCAGGCGGCGAACCCGCGGGCATCCACCCCGCCGACACCGACGTCCCCGGCCGGCTCGCCCGCTTCGACGGGGTGCTGCTGCCCGGCGGCGGCGACCTCGCGCCGTACCGCTACGGCGCCGCCGGCGCCCACGAGAGCGTCTACGACGTCGACGACCTCCAGGACGCCTTCGACCTCGGGGTCGCCCGGCACGCACTGGAGTCGGGGCTGCCGCTGCTGGCGGTCTGCCGCGGGCTCCAGGTCGTCAACGTGGCGCTGGGCGGCACCCTGGAGCAGGACATGGACCCCGGCCACCGCCACCTCGTCCACCCCGTGCGGGTCCGCCCCGGCAGCAGGCTCGGACAGGCCCTCGGCACGGAGAAGCCGGACGCCTCCTGCTACCACCACCAGCGCGTGGACCGCCTGGGCAGCGGTCTCAGCGTCACCGCGACGGCCGAGGACGGCACGGTGGAGGGCCTCGAAGCGGCCGCCGCCCGGGGCTGGTTCACCGCCGTCCAGTGGCATCCCGAGGACACCGCGCACCAGGACCCGGCACAGCAGGGCCTGTTCGACGCCCTGGTCCGGGCCGCGGCCCGCTGATCAGGCCTTCGAACGCCGGCCGCTGCGACGCGGCGCGGGCTCGGCCCCGCCGAGCAGCTCGCGCCGGCGCTCCTCGCCGTGCTCCTCCACCTGGAGCACCACCTGCCGCAGCCCCTCCGCGAGGCCACGGCACTCGGCGTCGCTGAGGCCGGCCGTCACGAACGCCTCCTCCTCGTTGAACGCGGGGAACACCCGCCGCATCAGCTCCTCGCCCTTGTCGGTGAGGCTGAGCAGCACCAGCCGGCCGTCGCTCGGATGCCCGGACCGGCTCAGCAGACCGCGTGACTCCAGGGTGCGCGCCACCCCGGTGAGCGTGCCCTTGGAGATCCCGGCCTCCTCCGCCACGTGCCGGGTCTCCGACTCGCCCCACACCCACACCACCCACAGCACCACGAACGCCGTCCAGGTGAGGTCCGAGCCCCGCAGCACCGAGTTCTCCAGGTGCTGGCGCACCGCGGAGGCCGCCCGGTAGATGTTCGCCACGGCCGCCATCTGCTCCCGGCGGACAGGGAAGCCCCCCAGCTTCGCCGAGGCGAGCTTCTCGGCTTCGGTGATGGACCGCTGACCGGGCACGGAACACTCCTTCGCACAGCTTCGTCGAGACCACGCGACCGCTGTCGGCCCCACGGTCGTTCGGACTCAAAGTGTACGGTCGCCGCCGCCGGCCCGGCCGGACCCGCCGGGTGGGGCACGCGGGCAGGGGCTCAGGAGAGCGAGGTGAGGAAGTCGACGAGCGCCGTGTTCACCTCGTCCGGCCGCTCCTGCTGGGTCCAGTGGCCGCAGCCCGCCAGCTCGACCGGCTCGCGCACCAGGCTGGGCATCAGTTCGGGCAGCCGCGCGATGAGTTCGGGCGTGCCGGGAAAGGCCGGGACCACGTCCCGGTCGCCGTACACGTAAAGCGCGGGCGGGGTGACCACGGCGTCCTGCCAGGGAGCGGTCAGTTCCCAGTTGCGATCGAGGTTGCGGTACCAGTTGAGCGCCCCGGTGAAGCCCCGGGAGAAGCTCTCGGTGAGGGCGTCGAGGTCCGACTCGGTGAACCACGGGGGCAGCACCTCGGGGTCGGGCAGGTCCGCGAGCCAGCCGCGCCCGGGGTCGACCAGCGGCTGCCGGACCGCGCCGGTGCCGTCGCCGGCCGCCATGGTGAAGAACTTGCGCAGCGTGGTGCGCGGGTCCCGGGAGAACTCGGCGTCCGCGACGCCCGGCAGGTTGAAGTAGTTCCAGTAGAACCGGCCGCCGAACATCTCGTCCATCGCCTCCAGCGGCGGCCGCGTCCCCCGGAACGGCGGCGGCACGCTCAGCCCGGCCACCCCGCGCACCAGGTCGGGCCGGAGCAGCGCGGTGTGCCAGGCCACCGGCGCGCCCCAGTCGTGACCGACGACGAACGCCCGCTCCTCGCCCAGCGCCCGGATCAGCCCGACGACATCGCCGACCAGGTGGAAGATGCTGTACGCCGAGACGTCCTCGGGGTGGTCGCTGCTGCCGTAGCCGCGCTGGTCGGGGGCGACCACGTGGTAGCCGGCCGCGGCCAGCGGGGCGAACTGGTGCTGCCAGGAGTGCCAGGACTCGGGGAAGCCGTGCAGCAGCACGACCAGCGGGCCCGAACCCTCCTCGGCGATGTGCACCCGGATCCCGTTCACGTCGATCATTCGATGCTGGACCATGTGCACGAGCGTACGCGCGACGATCTTCGCCGCGAGCCGGCGGGCGCGGCTGCCGCCGGCCCGCGGGAACGGGGCCAGGCAGGGGCGGGATCCGGCCGATGATCCGCCGCGCCGCACAGGCGCACAAGTGCACAAGCGCTCATGGGCGGTGAGACTTGTCCTGTCCGGTGGAGCGCTCGGGACGAGGAGGACACCGTGGACGCAGTGAGGGAGAGCGTGCGGCTGTCCGCCGCGGGCGTCCCGCTCGAAGCCGACGTGGTCGTCCCCGGGGCGGCCCGGGGCGTGGTGCTCTTCGCCCACGGCAGCGGCAGCGGCCGGCGCAGTCCCCGCAACCGGTTCGTCGCCGCCGAACTGGAGCGGGCCGGGTTCGGCACCGTCCTCGCCGACCTGCTCACCCGCGAGGAGGAGGACGCCGACGCGGTCACGGGCGGGTTCCGCTTCGACATCGGCCTCCTGTCCGCCCGGCTGGTCGGCCTCGTCGACCGGCTTCGGGAGTACGAGCCCGCCGCGGGCCTCGGGTGCGGGCTCTTCGGCGCGAGCACGGGCGCCGCGGCCGCCCTGGTCGCCGCGGCCGAACGCCCGGACATCGTGCGCGCGGTCGTCTGCCGGGGCGGCCGGCCGGATCTCGCCGGGGCCGCGCAGGCATCGGTCCGGCGGCCGACCCTGCTCCTCGTCGGCGGCCGGGACCGGGAGGTGCTGCGCCTGAACCGCGCCGCGCTGCGCGAGATCCCCGGCCCCGCCCGGCTGGAGGTCGTCCCCGGCGCCACCCACCTGTTCGAGGAACCCGGCGCCCTGGAACGCGTCGCCCGTCTCGCCGCCGACTGGTTCACCCGCCACCTGCCGCCGTGACACCCCGTTCCGCTCAGCCGCTCAGCCGCTCAGCCACTCAGCCGCTCAGCCGCTCGGCCCGGCCCGCCGCGCGGCGACGAGCATGACGGCCACCGAGGCCAGGGCGAGCGCGGCGCCGGTGTACAGCGGCGCCGTGTAGCCGAGGCCCGCGGTGACGGCGAGGCCGCCGAGCCAGGCGCCGAGGGCGTTGCCGACGTTGGACGCGGACACGTTCGCGCTCGCGGCCAGCGGCGCCCCGCGGGCGGCGTCGGTCACCCGGGTGATCATCCCCGGCACGGCCGCGAACCCGGTCACCCCCAGCAGGAACACCAGCACGACCGACGCCGTGGCGCTGCCCGCCAGCAGTCCGAACGCCGTCAGGGTGACGGTCAGCCCGAGGAGCGCGAGGACCAGCGCGCGGTCCCGGCCCCGGTCGGCCGCCCGCCCGCCCGCGAGGTCGCCGACGACCAGACCGACGCCGTACACCATCAGCAGCCAGCCGACGTCCCCCGGGGCGAAGCCGCTGACCTCGGTGAAGGTGTACGCGAGGTAGCTGAAGGCGCCGAACATCCCGCCGTAGCCGAGGGCGGTGGCCGCCAGGGTCAGCCAGACCTGGGCGGAGCGGAACGCGCGCAGCTGGTCCCGCAGGGCGCCCGGCGGCGCGGCCGTTTCCACCCGGCCCGGGACCAGGGCGACGACGGCGGCCAGCGCCAGCACGCCGATCACGGTGACCGCCCAGAAGGCCGAGCGCCACCCCCACCGCTCGCCCACCAGCGCGCCGAACGGCACACCCAGCACGTTCGCGAACGTCAGCCCGGCGAACATGACGGCCACCGCGCGGGACCCGCGCTCCGGCGCGACCAGGCTCCGGGCGACGAGCGAGCCGATGCCGAAGAACGAGCCGTGGCACAGGGCGGCGACGATCCGCCCCACCAGCATCACCGGATAGCCGGGCGCGGTCGCGGACAGCAGGTTGCCGATGACGAACAGCGCCATGAGGCCGACCAGGACCTGCTTGCGCGGCAGCCGGGCCGTCGCCGCGGTCAGCACGACGGCGCCGATCGCGACGCTCAGCGCGTACCCGGAGATCAGCCGGCCCGCCGTCGCCTCCGACACCGCGAACCCCCTCGCCACCTGGGGCAGCAGCCCGGCGATCAGGAACTCGGTCAGCCCGATGCCGAAGCCGCCGAGCGCCAGCGCGACCAGCCCGCCCGGCAGCCGCCCCCGTGCACCGGACCGCCCCCGTGTCCGCGCCGCCGCCCGCCGCTCCTCGACCCCCTGATCGCCCATGGCACGACCCTCGGCTCCGGGGGCGGCCGAGTCCATGGACAGAGCCCGGCGGCCCTTGGACGGATCGACGCCGACCCGGCGCGCGGCGGGACCCGGGCGCTGCCCGGCCGCCCCCGGCCTGCCGGAGCGCCCCCCGCGGCCTGCCGGAGCGTCACCCCGGGCCGCCGGGCTACCGTGATCCCCATGGTCAGCAGAGGGCCCAGGGGCACCTACCGAGTCGGTCTCGCGCGGCGGACGCACATCGTGGAACGCGCGGCGCAGCGGTTCGCCGACACCGGTTACCACCGCACCTCCATGGCGCGGATCGCCGAGGACGCCGGCATCACCGACAGCGGGCTGCTGCACCACTTCCCGAGCAAGCACCACCTGCTGCTGGCCGTGGTGGAGTACCGCATGGCCTCGGCCGACGCCTGGTGGGAACGGGTGCCCGCCGACGCGGGCGGGGTGGCCATGCTGGAGAAGATGGTCGAGGCCACCGGGCGCTACCTCGCCCAGCCGGGCCTCATCGAACTCTTCGTGATCATGGCCTCGGAGGCCGCCGACCCCACGAGCGCCGCGCACACCCTGTACGCCGGTCAGTACACGTCGGTGGTGGCGGCCATCGCCGAGCGCTTCCGGCACGGCGTCGGCTCCGGGGAGCTGCTGCCCGGCCTCGACTGCGAGGCCACGGCCCGCGAGTGCATCGCGGTCTGCGACGGACTCCAGCTCCAGTGGGTGCTCAGCCGGGGCACCCTGGACCTCGTCGCGGGCGTGCGTCGGCACGCCGACCGGCTCGCCCGGACCATCACCCGCGACGGGCGCGGACTGGCTCCCGGCGTGTGACCTGCGGTGCGACGGGCGGCCGGTCCTGCGCGCGCTCCAGCCGGACGATCACGCTCTTCGAGGTGGGGGTGTTGCTGATGTCCGCGACGCTGTCGAGCGGGATCAGGACGTTGGTCTCCGGGTAGTAGGCGGCCGCCGAACCCCGGGGGGTCGGATAGGCGACGACCCGGAAGGCGTCGGCGCGGCGCTCGGAGCCGTCGGTCCAGACGCTGACGAGGTCGACGAGGGCGCCGTCGTCGAGGCCGAGGTCCGTGAGGTCGCCGCTGTTGACCAGGACCACGCGCCGGCCGCCCTTGATGCCCCGGTAGCGGTCGTCCATCGCGTACGGGACGGTGTTCCACTGGTCGTGCGAGCGCAGCGTCTGCAGGACCAGGTGGCCGGGCGGCGCCTGGAGCATCGTGAAGTCGTTGACGGTGAGCACGGCCTTCCCGGCGGGTGTGCGGAACACCTTCTCGTTGACCGGGTTCGGCAGCCGGAAGCCGCCCGGGCGCCGCACCCGCTCGTTGAAGTCCCCGAAGCCCTCGACGACCCGGGAGATCCGGTCGCGGACGAGGTCGTAGTCGGCCTCGAAGTCCGCCCAGGGGATGTCCGGTCCGCGGCCGTCCAGGACCCGGCCGGCGAGGCGGCTGATGATGGAGACCTCGCTGAGCAGGTGCCCGGAGGCGGGGGCGAGCCGGCCGCGGGTCGCGTGCACCTCGCTCATCGAGTCCTCGACCGTCATGAACTGCTCGCCGCCCGCCTGCACGTCGCGGTCGCTGCGGCCGAGCGTGGGCAGGATCAGGGCGGTGCGTCCGCAGACCGTGTGGGAGCGGTTGAGCTTCGTCGAGATGTGCGCGGTCAGCCGGCAGGTGCGCAGGGCGCGCTCGGTGGCGTCGCTGTCGGACATGGCGCGGACGAAGTTGCCGGCGACCCCGACGAACAGCTTGGCGCGGCCGTCGAGCATGGCCCGTACGGAGTCGACGGAGTCCAGGCCGTGCTTCGTCGGCGCGGTGAAGCGGAACTCCCGGCCCAGGCGGTCGAGGAACGGCTGGGGCATGCGCTCCCAGATGCCCATCGTCCGGTCGCCCTGCACGTTGCTGTGCCCGCGCACCGGGCAGACCCCCGCGCCCGGGCGGCCGATGTTGCCGCGCAGCAGCAGGAAGTTGACGACCTCGCGGATCGTGGGCACGCCGTGCTTGTGTTGGGTCAGGCCCATCGCCCAGCAGACGATGACGCTGCGGCTGGCCAGCACCCGCTCGTGCACCTGCTCGATCTCGTCCCGGGTCAGGCCGGTGGCCTCCAGGACGGCTTCCCAGGACGTCTGCCGGATGTGCGCGGCGAAGGCGTCGTAGCCCGTGGTGTGCGCCTCGATGAACTCCCGGTCCAGGACGGTGCCGGGCTCCTTGTCCTCGGCCTCCAGGAGCAGCAGGTTCAGCGCCTGGAACAGGGCGAGGTCGCCGCCCGGCCGTATCTGCAGGAACTGGTCGGCGATCTCCGTGCCGCGGCCGATGATCCCGCGGGCCTTCTGCGGGTGTTTGAAGCGGAGCAGGCCCGCCTCGGGCAGCGGGTTGACGGCGACCACCCGGCCGCCGCGGCGCTTGGTCTCCTCCAGCGCGGACAGCATCCGCGGGTGGTTGGTGCCCGGGTTCTGCCCCACGACGAGGACCAGGTCCGAGTCGTAGAGGTCGTCGAGGCTGACGCTGCCCTTGCCGATGCCCAGGGTCTCGTTCAGCGCCGAACCGCTGGACTCGTGGCACATGTTGGAGCAGTCCGGCAGGTTGTTGGTGCCGAAGGCCCGGGCGAACAGCTGGAGCAGGAAGGCGGGCTCGTTGGCCAGCCGCCCCGAGGTGTAGAACAGGGCCTCGTCCGGGTCGTCCAGGGCGCGCAGCTCGTCGGCGAGCAGGTCCAGGGCCTCGTCCCAGCCGACCGGCTCGTAGTGGGTGGCGCCCTCGCGCAGCACCATCGGCTCGGTGAGGCGGCCCTGCTGGTTGAGCCAGTAGTCCGACCTCCGGCTCAGCTCCTCCACCGAGTGCTCGCGGAAGAAGTCCGCGGTCACCCGCCGGGAGGTGGCCTCGTCGCTGATGTGCTTGGCGCCGTTCTCGCAGTACTCGTTGCGGGACCGGTGACCGGAGGGATCCGGCCAGGCGCAGCCCGGGCAGTCGAAGCCCTTGGTCTGGTTGATGTTGAGCAGCGTCAGCGCGGTCCGCGCGGGCGAGGTCTGCCCCAGCGCGTACTCCAGCGCGTGCACGACCGCTGGCGCGCCGGTGGCCCATGTCCTGGGAGCCGTCACCGACAGTTCGGCCTCGTCCGGTTCGCCGACTTCCCGCATCGCACACCACGCCCTTTCCGCCCGCACACTCTTCGCCAGGGTGCCTGGGCGGGTCAAAGCGGTAGTTCCGATCGTCTGACAGGCGGCGCCGATCAGAGCGGGGGGACCGCGCCGCGACGGCGCCGGGCGCGAGGGATCATGGAGGCGTGCTGCTGCGTCAACTCGAGTACCTCGTCGCCCTCGCCCGGGCCCGCCACTTCGCGAAGGCGGCCCAGGTCTGCTACGTCTCCCAGCCGACCCTGTCCGAGGGCATCCGGAAGCTGGAGGACGAGCTGGGCATCCCGCTGGTCCGGCGCGGGCGCCGGTTCGACGGCCTGACCCCGGAGGGCGAGCGGGTCGTCCTGTGGGCCCAGCGGATCCTCGCCGACCGGGACGCGATGCGCGGCGAGATCCAGGCGCTGCGGGCCGGGCTGAGCGGCCGGCTGCGCATCGGCACCGTCCCGACCGCGTCCACCGCGGTCGCGCTGCTGACGCAGCCGTTCTGCGCCGCCAACCCGCTGGCGACCGTCCAGGTCTTCGCCGACCTGCGGGCCGAGGACATCGTGAACCGGCTGCGGTCCTACGAACTCGACGCCGCCGTCACCTACCAGAGCTCCGTCGCCGCGGACGGCTTCAAGTACGTACCGCTCTACCGGGAACGCTATGTGCTGCTGACCCAGCGGACCGCGTCCGGCCCCGGGCCCGCCGAGATCTCCTGGGAGGAGGCGGCCCGGCACCCGCTGTGCCTGCTGCACCCCATGATGCAGGGCCGCC
This sequence comes from Streptomyces sp. NPDC104367, assembly GCF_055583825.1. NCBI lineage: Bacteria > Bacillati > Actinomycetota > Actinomycetes > Kitasatosporales > Streptomycetaceae > Streptomyces > Streptomyces sp. NPDC104367. The sequence continues at coordinate 330,847 of NZ_JBVJND010000004.1, forward strand.
AGGTGCTCGACGCGGTCTTCGAGACGGTCGGGGCGACGGTGACACCACGGGTCGAGACCGACTCCATCGCCTCGCTGTTCGCGCAGGTCAGAGCCGGCCAGTGGGCGAGCGTCGTGCCGCACGCCTGGCTGCACGTCTTCGGGGTGCCCGCGGGCATGCGCGCCGTGCCGCTGGTCCGCCCGGTCCGCACCGAACGCATCGGGCTGGTGCTCCCCGCCCGGGAACCCGTCTCCGTGATCGGACAGGCGCTCATCGACGTCGCGGGCCGGGCGCGCATCGCCGAAGCGCTGGAGCGGCTGCCCCCACGGGCACCGGACGACGACACTCCGTTCGCCCCGTTCGACGCAGAGCCCTGACCGGGGCGTCCGCGGCCGCAGACAGGGCCGCGCGGCCTCGACGGGGTTGCAGCGCGTGCCGTACCGGAGTTTTCTGGAGATGTCCGATGGTGCGAACAGAGCGCCGGTCGGAGCCTCGGTCCACGCGGTCCGTCGTCGTCGCCCGGCGTTCGACGCGGAGGTGAGCCAGGTGAGAGCCGTTGTCTACGAGAAGCCGTTCAGCGTCGCGGTCAAAGACGTGGACGATCCGCGCATCCAGCACCCGAACGACGTGCTGGTGAAGGTGACGTCGACCGCCATCTGCGGATCCGACCTGCACATGTACGAGGGCCGCACGGCCGCCGAGTCCGGCATCGTCTTCGGCCACGAGAACCTCGGCATCGTCACGGAGGTCGGCAGCGGGGTGACCTCGCTGGCCGAGGGCGACCGCGTGGTGATGCCGTTCAACGTCGCCTGCGGCTTCTGCAAGAACTGCCTGGCCGGAAAGACCGGGTTCTGCCTCACGGTGAACCCGGGCTTCGCCGGCGGGGCCTACGGCTATGTGGCCATGGGCCCCTACAAGGGCGGTCAGGCGGAGCTGCTGCGGGTGCCGTTCGCCGACTTCAACTGTCTGAAGCTGCCGCCGGGCGAGGAGTTCGAGACCGACTTCGTGCTGCTCGCCGACATCTTCCCGACCGGCTACCACGGCTGTGAACTCGCCCAGGTGGCCCCCGGGGAGAGCGTGGCCGTCTTCGGGGCCGGACCGGTCGGCCTGATGGCCGCGTACTCCGCGCTGCTGCGCGGTGCGTCCAAGGTGTTCTCGGTCGACCGGGTGCCCGAGCGGCTCGCCAAGGCCGAGCAGATCGGCGCGATCCCGATCGACTTCACCCAGGGCGACCCGGCGGCCCAGATCAAGGAACAGACCGGGGGCGAGGGGACGGACAAGGGCGTCGACGCCGTCGGCTACCAGGCCCAGGCGCACGACGCGAGCCACGAGGAACCCGCCGTCGTCCTCAACACGCTCGTCGAGACGGTACGGCCGACGGGCATGCTCGGTGTGCCCGGCCTGTACGTCCCGTCCGACCCGGGCGGCCCCGACGAGCACGCCAAGCACGGCCAGTTGCTGGTCTCCATCGGCAGGATGTTCGAGAAGGGCCAGCGGATGGGCACCGGCCAGTGCAACGTCAAGCAGTACAACCGCCAGCTGCGCGACATGATCATCGCGGGGCGGGCCGAGCCCGGCTTCGTGGTCTCCCACGAGCTCTCCCTGGAGGAGGCACCGGGCGCGTACGAGAAGTTCGACCAGCGGATAGAGGGCTACACCAAGGTCGTCCTGCATCCCGCGCACGCCCTCGCGGCGTAGCGGGACCCGTCCGCGGTGCGAGGAGGCCGGCCGGGCCGTCGGACCCGGCCGGCCTCCGGTGTCAGCCGTGCCGGCCCGCGGCCTCGTAGTCGTCCGCGGCCGGGGACGGGCCGGTGCCCGGCTCCGCCCGGTCGGCGTGGCCCGGCCACCAGGCCGCGTGCCCGACGAGGGCCGTCGGACTGGGCGTGAAGAACATCGCCATGACGAACGCGGCGACCGCGATGCCGAAGGAGACCGCGAAGCCCATCTCGGTGAGCAGCGAGTTGCCCGCCGACATCATCGTGGCGAAGGTCGCCGCCAGGATGAAGCCCGCCTCGGCCACCGTCGGCCCCGCGTGCCGCAGGGCCATCCCGGCCGCCTCCCGCGGCTCCCGGCCATCCCGCGGCTCCCGGCCATCCCGCGGCTCCCGGCCATCCCGCGGCTCCCGGCCATCCCGCGGCTCCCGGCCATCCCGCGGCTCCCGGCCCTCGCGGGCCTCCTCACGGAGCCGGGCGATCATGAGGATGTTGTAGTCGGTGCCGATGGCGACCACGAACAGGTACATGATCACCGGGAGCATGAACATCAGCCCGGGCCTGCCCTGCGCGTCCTGGAAGATCCAGACCGTGGCGCCCGGCGTGGAGCCGAAGCCGGGACCCACCGAGGCGATCAGGTACCAGGGCGCGACCACGCTGCGCAGCAGCAGCCCCAGGATCACCATGATCAGGAGCGCGGCCACCGGGAACACCGTCCGGTAGTCGTGGTCGACCGCGGAGTCGATGTCCTTGTGGATCGAGGACATGCCGCCGGCCAGGGCCCGGGTGCCCTCGGGCGCGTCCGCGTGCGCGGAACATGCGGAAGGTCCTCCCTGGCAGGAAGATCACCGCAGCCCGGGGAGCGGTCCCTGGCATCGGCGACCCCGACCGGCACGCGTCGGACGGGCCGGTCGCATGTTGTCTCGGGCACACCTGCCAGGGATCACCCGTGAAGGCCGGTCAACCGGGTTTCGGCCCGCGCGCGGCGGGCCGGCGCGGCCCTCAGCGCCCGGGGCCCTCGCCCGGCTCCTCCTGGTGGGAGTAGCGCTGTTCCCGCCACGGGTCCCCGATGTTGTGGTAGCCGCGCTCCTCCCAGAAGCCCCGGCGGTCCGCGGTGAGGTACTCGACGGCCCGCAGCCACTTCGGGCTCTTGTAGCCGTACAGGTGCGGCACGACCAGGCGCAGCGGGAAGCCGTGTTCGGCGGTGAGCGGCTCGCCGTCGTGGTGGGTGGCCAGCAGGGTCGACGGCGCGGTGAAGTCGGCCAGCCGGAGGTTGGCCGAGTAGCCGTACTCGGCCCAGGCCATCACATGGGTGACCTCGGGGGCCGGCGGGACCAGCTCCAGGACGGCGCCGGCCGGGATGCCGTACCACTCGTGGCCGGTGGAGGTGGGGCCGCTCGCGCAGTGCAGGTCGGCGACGACCGTGGTGCGCGGCAGGCCCGTCAGCTCGTCGAAGACCCAGGAGTGCTCGGTGCCGGCGGCGGTGGCGCCGAAGACCCGCAGGTTCCAGCGCTCCGGGCGGAACCGGGGGACCGGACCGTAGTGCGAGACCGGCCACCCGTGCACATGGCGCTGGCCGGGAGGGATCCGCGGGGACGCCTCGGCCGTGCCCGGTCGGTCGCTTGCCACGCCGATGACCCCTCTCCGCCGGCGCTCCGCCGACGCCCTGGTGACGACTGTTCTCCCGGTGCAGCGTAGGCGCTCGTACGGCACCGGCGCCGCCCGGGGACCGGGTCACGGGTGCGCGCACCGGCCGGCACCGGTTCCCGCGCCCGGCGCCGCCGTCTGTACGGCGGGGGCCCGGTGGGCGACCATCGAGGACATGATCGCCGTACCGCCGCCCGGCACCGTGCCCCCGGCCGGTGCCGGGCGGCGGTACGCCGAAGCCCGGGCCGTGTGAGCCCCGACCGGAAGGCCGCACCATGTCGACGATCGGTCAGTGGCGGCTGCGGGCCGCGTTCGCGGTGCGGCTGTCGGCGATGTACGGGCGGGAGGTGCCCGCCTACACGACGCTGGTGGACGTGTCGCGCGAGGTCAACGAGGACGTCCTGCGCGCCCGGGGAGCCGGTGCCGAACGCCTCGGCTCCATCGGCCGGGTGACCGCCGAGCGGCACGGAGCCATCCGGGTCGGCACCCCGCGCGAACTGGAACAGGTCGCCAGGATCTTCGGCGCCCTCGGCATGCACCCGGTCGGCTTCTACGACCTGCGGGAGGCCGCCACCAGCGCCGTGCCCGTCGTCTCCACCGCCTTCCGCCCCGTCGACGGCGAGGAACTCGCCCGCAACCCCTTCCGGGTGTTCACCTCCATGCTCACCCCGGCCGACCCCCGTTTCTTCGACGCCGGCCTGCGCGCCCGCCTGGAGACCTTCCTCGCCGCCCGCGAACTCTTCCCGCCGGAGCTGCTCGCCCTCGCCGACCGCGCCGCCGCCGAGCGGGAACTGCCGGCGGACGACGCCGAACGCTTCCTGCGGCTGGCCGTGTCGGCCTTCGAACTGTCGGCCGAGCCGGTGGACCGGGCCTGGTACCGGACCCTGGAGCGGGTCTCCGCCGTCGCCGCCGACATCGGCGGGGTCCGCAGCACCCACATCAACCACCTCACCCCGCGCGTCCTGGACATCGACGACCTCTACCGCCGGATGACCGACCGCGGCGTGGAGATGATCGACACCATCCAGGGCCCGCCGGCCTGGCACGGCCCCGACGTCCTGCTGCGGCAGACCTCCTTCCGGGCCCTCGCCGAACCCCGCGCGATGCGCACCGAGGACGGCGCCGTCACCGAGGGAGCCCTGCGGGTCCGCTTCGGCGAGGTCGAGGCCCGCGGCATCGCCCTCACCCGCGAGGGCCGCGCCCTCTACGACGAACTCCTCGGCCGCGTCGACGAACAGGCCTCGGGACAGCCCGCCGAGGCCCGCGGCGACATCGCCCGCGCCGTGTGGGAACGCCATCTGCCGGACAGCGAGCAGGAACTCGCGGCCCGCGGACTGGCGTACTTCACCTACCGGCCCGCCGACGACCGGCCGCGCGCCGGCGGCAGGCCGCCCACCGGCCTCGGCGAACTCGTGCGGCAGGGCTGGGCGGTGGCCGAGCCCGTCGTCTACGAGGACTTCCTGCCGCGCTCCGCCGCCGGCATCTTCCAGTCCAACCTCGGCGACGCGGGCACCCGCGACAACGGCCGCGAGGGCACCGTCTACGACGCGGACCGGCTCTCCGGCGCCATCGGCCGCGAGGTCCTGGACCCCTTCGACCTGTACGAGCGGCAGCAGAACCGCTCCCTCGCACACCTCGCCCGCGCGCTCGACCTCACCGACCCCCCGCGCTGACCCCCCACCCCTGGAGGCCACGATGACCAGTCCCGCGCTGCCCACCACGGACGACCTGCGCGACCGCGCCCTGGCCTGCCTGCGGTCCGTCGGCGCGCAGGTGCCCGAGGGCACCGGCCTGTCCGCCCGCACCCCCGTCACCGGCGAGCACCTGTTCGGGCTGCGCGCGGCCACCGGCGCCGACGTCGAGGAGGCCCTCACCGCGGCCCGCGCCGCCTTCCTGTCCTGGCGCACCACACCCGCCCCGCGCCGCGGTGAACTCGTGCGCAGGCTCGGCGAGTTGCTCCGTGCCCACCAGGGTGATCTGGCCGACCTCGTCACCATCGAGGCGGGCAAGATCCGCTCCGAGGCGCTCGGCGAGATCCAGGAGATGATCGACATCTGCGAGTTCGCGGTCGGCCTCTCCCGCCAGCTGTACGGCCGTACGATCGCCTCCGAGCGGCCCGGTCACCGGCTGGCCGAGACCTGGCACCCGCTCGGCGTGGTCGGTGTGATCTCCGCCTTCAACTTCCCGGCCGCCGTGTGGTCCTGGAACACCGCGATCGCCCTCGTCTGCGGCGACACCGTGGTCTGGAAGCCCTCGGAGCTGACCCCGCTGACCTCGCTGGCCTGCCACCACCTGCTCGTCCGCGCCGCCGAGGAGAGCGGCGCGCCCCGTGACGTGCACCGGCTGCTGCTCGGGGACCGCGCCGTCGGCGGGGCGCTGGTCGACGACGCCCGTACGGCCCTGGTCAGCGCGACCGGCTCCACCCGGATGGGCCGGGAGGTCGGCCCGCGCGTCGCCGCCCGCTTCGGGCGCAGCCTGCTCGAACTCGGCGGCAACAACGCCGCGATCGTCACCCCCTCCGCCGACCTGGACCTGGCCGTGCCGAGCATCGTCTTCGCCGCGGCCGGCACGGCGGGCCAGCGCTGCACCACCCTGCGCCGCCTCATCGTCCACCGGGACATCGCCGGCCCTCTCGCCGAGCGCCTCACCACCGTGTACGGCAAGCTCCCCGTCGGCGACCCGTTCGACGGGACGACCCTGGTCGGCCCGCTGATCTCCACCGCCGCGCTCGACGCCATGGGGCACGCCCTGGACCGTGCCCGGGCCCGGGGCGGCGAGGTCCTGGCCGGCGGCGGCCGGCGGCTGGCCGAGGCGGCACCGGCCGCCGCCTACACCGAGCCCGTCCTCGTCCGGGTTCCCGAACAGACCGGAGTGGTCAGGGAGGAGACCTTCGCGCCGATCCTGTACGTCCTCCCGTACGACACCCTCGACGAGGCGATCGCGCTGCACAACGACGTCCCGCAGGGCCTGTCGTCCAGCATCTTCACCCGCGACCAGCGGGAGGCGGAGGTCTTCCTGTCCGCCGCCGGGTCCGACTGCGGCATCGCCAACGTCAACATCGGCACCTCCGGGGCCGAGATCGGGGGTGCCTTCGGGGGCGAGAAGGACACCGGCGGCGGCCGTGAGTCCGGCTCCGACGCGTGGAAGGCGTACATGCGCTCCGCCACCAGCACCGTCAACTACTCCGGCGGACTCACCCTCGCCCAGGGCGTCAGCTTCCTCTGAGCGGGCCGGTGTCCGGCGGCCCGGGGCTCACGGCGGCGGGCCGGAGCCCGCCTCGGGGAGCAGGAACGCGGTCAGCGCGGCCGTGTCGTCCCGCAACTGGTCGTGGCTGTAGGCCAGCAGGTCCTCGTGGAGCCGTGCCAGCAGCTCCGGCGGCGGCACCGGGCCCCATGAACGCAGCCGCTGGAGCAGGGGGTAGAAGACCCCGTCGGGATCCCGGGTCTCCGTGACGCCGTCCGTGTACAGCAGCAGCTGGTCGCCGGGGCCGAACGCGTAGGTGTCGACGTGGTAGGGGTCCCCGGCGAGCATCCCGAGGTTCAGCGGCGGACCCGGCCGCCCCCGGTCCAGCTCGCGCACCTCGCCGGGACGGACGAGCAGCGGCGGCGGATGGCCGCAGTTGAGGACGCGGACGACGCGTGCGTCCTCGGGGATCTCGGCGAAGACCGCCGTGACGAACCGCTCGCCCGTCTCGGTCCCGCCCAGCTGGTCGGCCCGGCGCGTCATGCTGGTGTCCACCCGCTCCACCAGCGCCATGAGGTCGGGTTCGTCGTGCGCGGCCTCACGGAAGGCGCCCAGCATGGCCGCCGCGGTCTCCACCGCGGGCAGGCCCTTGCCGCGCACGTCCCCGATCAGCAGCCGGACCCCGTACGCCGTCGGCACGGCCTCGAAGAGGTCGCCGCCGATGCGCGCCTCCGCGGCGGCCGACAGGTAGAAGCTCTCCAGCAGCAGGTTCCCGATCCGGTGCGGCACCGGCCGGAGCAGGACGCGTTGCGCGATCTCGGCCACGAACCGCACGTCGGCCAGCGTGCGTTCGCGCCGGGTGCGGTGCGCGGCCAGGATCGTGCCCAGGGCGCCGACCAGGGCCGTGCACGCGTAGACGGCGACGTAGTGCCGTTCCCAGACGTAGCCGACCGGGCGGCCCGCGCAGCACAGGGTGCCGGCCAGCACCATCTCGAAGCCGACGGCGAAGACGGTGGTACCGGCGACGACGAGCGCCGGATGGGCGAAGGCGGTCACCAGGGGCAGCGCGATCAGCGCGAAACTCACCGGCCAGTTCACGGGGGTGACCGGCTCGACCACCAGCACGGCCACGACGTACATCACGGGAAGCCAGCGCAGCCACGCGGGGGGAGCGGGAGGCGTGGGCAGTGCTGGGTTGCGACCGTCGTGCCTCACCCGGAACTCCTGGCATACGAATCTCGACAAGACGCCCAGCCTCCCGGCCCGCCTCCCGCCGCGCCGGTGATTGCTCCACTCAGCGGCATGTTCCGGCGGTCGACAGCATTCGAATTCTGTTACGCAACATTCGGAGATTTCAAGCTCCGTATTTGATCTCGCGTGGGGTGGATATCGGCGCATGGGATCGATAATTCGCCATCTGAGTATCTGAGCTGGGCATTTGCGTGCATGCCGAAATCGAAGGTTTCGAAATAATCACCGAAACTGTTGACAGGTGGCATGGGCAGACCAACACTCCCCAGCAAGCCACACACACCCGCACAGGCCATACGAGGAGGCACCGCATGAACCCGCTCGACCATGCACTGAGCCGCCGGGGCGCCGGCACCCTGCTGCTGGGCGCCGCCGCCGGGCTCGCCCTGCCCGGCACCGCCCGCGCCGCCACGGTCCTCACCACGAACCAGACCGGCACCGACAACGGCTACTACTACTCGTTCTGGACCGACGCGCAGGGCACCGTCTCCATGACCCTGGGCTCCGGCGGCAACTACTCCACCAGCTGGAGCAACACCGGCAACTTCGTCTGCGGCAAGGGCTGGAGCACCGGCGCCCGCAGGAACGTGACCTACTCCGGCAGCTTCAGCCCGTCCGGCAACGGCTACCTGGCCCTCTACGGCTGGACCTCGAACCCGCTCGTCGAGTACTACATCGTCGACAACTGGGGCACCTACCGGCCCACCGGCACCTACAAGGGCAGCGTCACCAGCGACGGCGGCACGTACGACATCTACCTGACGACGCGGTACAACGCCCCGTCCGTCGAGGGCACCAAGACCTTCAACCAGTACTGGAGCGTCCGCCAGTCCAAGCGCACCGGCGGCACCATCACCACCGCCAACCACTTCGACGCCTGGGCCGGGGCCGGCATGTCCCTCGGCAGCTTCAGCTACTACCAGATCCTCGCGACCGAGGGCTACCAGAGCAGCGGCAGCTCGAACATCACGGTGGCGTGATGGGTACCGCAGCGCGGCTCCCGTCGCGTCCCCTCACGGCGGCGGCCGTCGCCGTCACCCTGGCCGCCGCCGGCACGCTCGCCGCCGGCGCCGCCCCGGCCCACTCCGCCACCTGCGCCGGGTACGTCGGACTCACCTTCGACGACGGGCCCTCCACCGCCCACACACCGGGCCTGCTGAGCGCGCTCGGGGCGAACGGACTGCGGGCCACCATGTTCAACGAGGGCCAGTACGCCGCCGCCTACCCGGCCCAGGTGCGGGCCGAGGTGAACGCCGGGATGTGGGTCGGCAACCACAGCTACACCCATCCGCACCTCACCCAGCAGACCCAGGCGCAGATCGACTCGGAGATCTCCCGCACCCAGTCGGCCGTGGCGGGCGCCGGCGGCGGGACTCCGGTCCTGTTCCGGCCGCCGTACGGCGAGAGCGACGCCACCGTGCGCGCGGTCGAGGCCAAGTACGGGCTGACCGAGATCATCTGGGACGTCGACTCGCAGGACTGGAACGGCGCGAGCACCGACGCCATCGTGCAGGCCGTCGCACGGCTCACCAGCGGCCAGATCGTCCTCATGCACGAATGGCCGGCCAACACCCTGGCCGCGATCGGGCGCATCGCCCAGACGCTCGCCGCCAAGGGGCTGTGCGCCGGCCGGATCTCCCCGCAGACCGGCCGCGCGGTCGCTCCCTGAACGGGCCGCGGCCGAAGGGACGCACGTGACACGGGTGGCGCGACGGTCCGTCAACCGCCGCGCCACCCTCATGACTTCGGATGAAACGGGATCTTCCGCCCGCCTCGCGCGGATAGGTTCGTCGCCGTGGACTACTACGACCTGGGCGGTCACAGCCGGCGCGTGACGACGACGTCCCCCGAGGCACAGACCTGGTTCGACCGCGGGCTGATCTGGACCTACGCCTTCAACCACGAGGAGGCCGTCCGCTGTTTCGAGGCGGCCGGCGCCGCGGACCCCCACTGCGCGATGGCCGACTGGGGCGTGGCCTACGCCCTCGGCCCCAACTACAACAAACCCTGGGAGTTCTTCGACGAGCGGGACCTGGCGCGCACCGTCGAACGCACCCACACCGCCGTGGAGCGCGCCCACACCAAGGCGGCCGCGCACGCCACCCCCGTCGAACGCGCCCTGATCGAGGCACTGCGCGCCCGCTACCCGCGGGCCGCCGCCGAGGACGCCACGGCCTGCTCCGTCTGGAACACCGCCTACGCCGACGGCATGCGCGCCGTCCATGAACTCGCCCCCGACGACCTCGACGTCGCGACCCTGTACGCCGACGCCCTGATGAACCTCACCCCCTGGCAGCTCTGGGACATCCGCAGCGGCCGGCCCGCCGAGGGCGCCCGCACCGTGGCGGCCCGGGAGGTGCTGGAGCGGGCCCTGGCCACCGGGCCGGGCGCCCGGCACCCCGGGCTGATCCACCTCTACGTCCATCTGATGGAGATGTCACCGACGCCCGAGGCGGCCCTCGCGGTCGCCGACCGGCTGCGCGGCCTGGTGCCCGACGCCGGGCACCTCCAGCACATGCCCTCCCACCTGGAGGTCCTGTGCGGCGACTACCGGCGCGTGGTCTCCGACAACGCCGTCGCCCACGCGGCCGACGAGAAGTACCTCGCCCGCGCCGGCGCGATGAACTTCTACACCCTCTACCGCTGCCACAACCTCCACTTCGGGATCTACGGCGCGATGTTCCTCGGCCGCCTCCAGGACGCCCTCGCCGCGGCCGACCGCCTGGAGGCCGCCGTGCCCGAGGAACTGCTGCGCGTCGAGAGCCCGCCCATGGCCGACTGGCTGGAGGGCTTCCTCGCGATGCGGGTGCACGTCCTGGTCCGCTTCGGCCGCTGGGACGACATCCTGCGCCTGCCGCCGCCCGCCGACCCCCGCCTGTACTGCGTCACCACCGCGATGCTGCACTACGCCCGCGGCGTCGCCCACGCGGCCACCGGCCGGACCGCCGAGGCCGTGACGGAACGCGCCCGCTTCCGGGAGGCGACCGCCGCCGTCCCGGACACCCGCATGCTCTTCAACAACACCTGCGTCGACGTCCTGGCCGTCGCCGCCGCCCTGCTCGACGGCGAACTCGCCTACCGCCAGGGTGACTTCGACACCGCCTTCGCCGCCCTGCGACGCTCGGTCGAACTGGACGACAACCTCCCGTACGACGAACCCTGGGGCTGGATGCAGCCCACCCGGCACGCCTACGGCGCGCTGCTCCTCGAACGCGGACGGGTCGAGGAGGCCGAGGCGGTCTACCGCGCCGACCTGGGCCTGGACGACACCCTGCCCCGCCCCCGCCAGCACCCGGGCAACGTCTGGGCCCTGCACGGCTTCCACGAATGCCTCCAGCGGCTCGGCAGGGACGGCGAGGCGCGGATCGTGGCCCAGCAGCTCAAGCTCGCCACCGCGACCGCGGACGTGCCCGTCCGGGCCTCCTGCTTCTGCCGCACCGAGTGCTGCGGCGAGGATCAGAGCGCCCGCGCCACCAGCAGCGCCACGTCGTCGTGGTCGTCCGGGTGACGCAGCCCGTGCAGCAGCAGGTCGCAGGTCTCCTCCAGCGGCCGCCCCGGCTCGTCCAGGAAGCCGAGGAGCACGTTCAGCCGGTCGTCGATGGCGTGCCGGCGGGTCTCGACCAGACCGTCCGTGTACAGCACCAGCAGGTCACCGGCGCCCAGCTCGACGCCCACCGTCTCGAAGGGGATGCCGCCGACGCCGAGCGGGGCGGCGGGCGGCAGCTCCAGCAGCGCGGGGGCGTGACCGGAGTGCACCAGCGCCGGCGGCATATGGCCCGCGTTGGCGATGTCGCAGCGCCTGGTGTGCGGGTCGTACACCGCGTACAGGCAGGTCACGATGTAGTGCTCCAGATCGCAGGTGATCTTGTCGAGATGCCGCAGCACCGCCGACGGCGGCAGCTCCAGGTCCGCGTAGGCGCAGGTGGCGGTGCGCAGCCGGCCCATGGTGGCGGCCGCGTCGATGCCGTTGCCCATCACGTCCCCGACCACCAGCGCCGTCCGGTCGCCCGACAGCGGGATCACGTCGTACCAGTCGCCGCCCACCTCGCTGGTCGCCAGCGCGGGCTGGTAGCGGGAGGCCAGCTCCAGGCCCGTGTGGTGCGGCGGATGGTCGGGGAGCAGGCTGCGCTGGAGGGTCAGGGCGGTGTTGCGGACGCTCTGGAACCAGCGGGCGTTGTCGATCGCCACCGCGGCCCGCCCGGCCAGCTCGGTGGCCAGCACCACGTCGTCCTCGTCGAAGGGGAGCGGGTTGCGGGTCCGCTTGAGGTCCAGGGCGCCCAGCACCTCGCCGTGCGCGATCAGCGGCACCGCGAGGTAGGAGTGCACCCCGGCCTGCGCCAGCAGCGCGCCGGCCTCGGGGTCGCGGGCGATCCGCGGCAGGTCGTGCTTGCCGACGCGCGGGACCAGCACCGGACGGGCGGTGTGCACGCACAGCGTGACCAGCCGGTCGCCGTCGTAGGCGGCGAGGTCACCGGGCGGGTCGGCGGCGCGCAGCGCGACCGTGGGATGGGCCGCCTTGAGGGCGAGGGCGCGGAACAGCTCCGGGCCGTTGTCCGGCCGGCGTGAGCGGCGCAGGGCCAGCGCCGAGTCCAGTACGTCCACCGCGACCACGTCCGCCAGGACCGGGGTGGCGATCTCGGCCAGCTCGTGCGCGGTGCGCTCCACCTCCAGCGAGGTGCCCACCCGGACCGAGGCGTCCGCGATGAGGGCGAGCCGGCGCCGGGCCCGGTCCGCCTCGGCGGCCGCCCGGTGCCGCTCGGTGACGTCCACGACCGAGGCGGCCGCGCCCAGTGTCCGGCCGCCGGGGTCCTCCAGCCGGTAGAACGACAGCGACCAGGCGTGCTCGTGCTCGGGATCCGCCGGCGGCCGGCCCACGTGGTACTGGTCGAGCAGCGGCGTACCGGTGGTCAGCACCTGGCGCAGCGCCGACTCCACCGTGTCGATGTCGGGCAGCGGCAGCGTCTCCCGCAGGTGCCGGCCGATGTGCTCCTCGGCCGGCACCCCGTCGATCCGCTCCAGCGCCGGGTTCACCAGCAGATAGCGCAGGTCCGGGTCGAGGAGCGCCAGGCCGATGGGGGACTGGTTGATCAGCCGCTCGCACAGCGCCAGGTCGGTCTCCACCCGCTGGAGCAGGGTGTGGTCGGCGACGATGCCCAGGGCGTAGACGTCGCCCAGATCGTCCAGCAGCCGCATGGAGCGGAACTCCATCAGCCGGCTGCCGCCGTCCTTGTGCCGGACCGGGAAGGCGCCGGCCCAGGACCGGCCGGTGTCCAGCACCTCCGCGAAGAGGCTCACCGCGGCCTGCAGATGCTCCGGGTGGATGAACAGCCGCGCCGCGAACCTGCCCAGCGCCTCCTCGGCCGTGTAGCCGAAGAGATCCTCGGCCTGCGGGGTCCAGAACACGATCCGGCCGTGCACGTCCAGGGCCACCGCGGCCACGCTCAGCACGTCCAGCAGACCGGTCGGACGGGGCCTCTCGGAGCCGTACTCGGCACCGGAGCCGTCGGACCGCAGGGCACCCGCACCCATCCCTCAACCACCTCCACCGGCCGCCGGGCCGCTGCCGGCGCCGCTGACACGGCCCTTCCATGCTGCCCCCGGCCGGCCCGCCGCCCCAACCGCACAGGACGGGTACCCCGTACCGCGCGGCGCTCCCGTTCTCACCGACCCCTTGCCCGCGGGGCCGTGCGCATCGGCCGGACAAGCAGGAACATAAGGGTACGTACAGGATGTAGCCAATGGATTCTCCGCGAGAAGACTTCGACGTGCCGGCCTCCACGGGCCCGCACGATCTCCTCGACGCCTCCAGCGACGCGGCGGCGGTGCTGTCCGCGGACGGCGTCGTGACCGGCTGGACCCGCGCCGCCGAGGTCCTGCTCGGCCGCCCGGCCGCCGAGGTCGTCGGGCACCCCGCGGCCCCGCTGCTCGCCCTGCGCGCCGACCCGGCCCGCGCCGCCGGCGTCGCCGAGCGCTGCCGGTCCGGAATGGGCTGGAGCGGAGTCGTCCCGCTGCGCCACCGCGACGGCCGCGGCATCGAGGTCGACCTGCGGGTCTCCGCGTCCTTCCGGATGGACGGCGGGGAGTGCTTCCTGGTCTCCGCCCGCGAGCGCCGGCCCCAGTGGACGATGGGCCAGTCCGTCCTCGACGGGTTCCTCACCCGCTCGCCGATCGGCATGGCCGTGATGGACCTGGAGCTGCGCTACGTCTGGCTCAACGACACCCTGGAGAGCTTCGGCGGGGTTCCCCGCGAACAGCGCCTGGGCCGCAGGCTGAGCGAGCTGCTGCCCGGACTCCAGGCGAGCGCCATCGAGAGCCTGATGCGCAAGGTCCTCGCCACCCGGGAGCCGGTCACCGACTACGAGTACCTCGGCTGGAGCTGGGCCGACCCGCACCGCCAACGCGCCTACTCCACCTCGTTCTTTCCGCTCGTCGACCCCGGCAACCGTCTCACCGGGGTCTGCTACATGGTCACCGACGTCACCGAGCGCTGGAGCGCCCGCCGACTGCTGTCCCTGGTCAACGAGGCCGGCACCCGGGTCGGCACCACCCTCGACGTGCTGCGCACCGCCCAGGAACTCGCCGACTTCGCCGTACCCCGCTTCGCCGACTTCGTCATCGTCGACCTGCTGGACACCGTCCTCGGCAGCGAGGGGAACGGCACCTGGCTGGCCGACGCCGGACCCGTGCCGACCCGGCCGGTGATGCGCCGGGCCGCGCTGCGGACCGTGCGCGAGGGCAGCCCCGAGGCCGTGGCGCGGATCGGCGACCGGGTCGACTTCCTGCCCCCGCCGCACGGCGTGGACCTGCTCGTCAGCGGCGAACCCGTCCTCGTCCCGGTGCTCGACCCGGACGACCACCTGTGGGCCACCCACCAGCCCGCGCGCACGGCCCGGATCCGGGAGTTCGGACTGCACTCGCTGATCTCCGTCCCGATGCGGGCCCGCGACACCGTCCTCGGCCTGACCACGTTCGCCCGCTCGCTCAACCCGGTCTCCTTCCGGCCCGACGACGTCCTGCTCGCCCAGGAACTGGTCGCGCGCGCAGCCGTCTGCGTCGACAACGCCCGCCGCTACACCCGGGAGCACACCGCGGCGGTCACCCTCCAGCGCAGCCTGCTGCCCCAGGCACTGACCGGCGGCACGGCCCTTGAGCTGGCCTCCTCCTACCGGCCGGCGGACGCGACGGACGGCGTCGGCGGCGACTGGTTCGACGTCATCCCGCTGTCCGGGGCCCGGGTCGGCCTGGTCGTCGGCGACGTCGTGGGCCACGGGCTCGCCGCGGCGGCGAGCATGGGGCGGCTGCGCACCGCCGTGCAGACCCTCGCCGACATGGAGATGCCGCCCGACGAACTCCTCGCCCACCTCGACGACCTCGTGCTGCGGCTCGGCGCGGAGGAGGGCGCGGGCGCCGCGGACAGCACCGCCGGATTCGTCGGCGCGACCTGTCTGTACGCCGTCTACGACCCGGTGACCCGGCGGTGCGCGATGGCCCGCGCCGGCCACCCGCCACCGGTCGTCGTCGCGCCCGACGGGCACGCCCACTACCCCGAGATGCCCGCCGGGCCGCCGCTCGGGCTCGGCGGGATGGGGTTCGAGGCCGTCGAGATCGAACTCGCCGAGAACAGCCTCTTCGGGCTCTACACCGACGGGCTCATCGAAGGCGGCGACCAGGACGTCGAGCTGGGCATGGCCCGCCTGCGCACCGCGCTGTCCCGGCGCGACACCGACCTCGACGCGCTGTGCACGGCCACCGTCCAGCGGCTCGTCCCCGTTCCCCAGCCCGACGACATCGCCCTCCTGCTGGCCCGCACCCACGCCCTGGGCGCCGACGACGTCGTCTCCTGGGACGTGCCGGCCGACCCGGCCGCCGTCGCCGACCTCCGCTCCCGCGCGGCCCGCCAGGTGGCGGCCTGGGGCTACGACGAGCTGGTGACGACCACCGAGCTCATCGTCAGCGAACTGGTCACCAACGCCCTGCGCTACGCCGAACCCCCCATCCGGCTGAGGCTGTTGCGCGACTCCCGGCTGACCTGCGAGGTCGCCGACGCCAGCAGCACCGCCCCCCGGCTGCGGCACGCCCGCAGCATGGACGAGGGCGGCCGCGGCCTCTTCCTCGTCGCCCAGCTCACCCACCGCTGGGGCGCCCGCTACACCGGCGAAGGCAAGGTCATCTGGGCCGAACAGGAACTCCCGCGGTCCTAGGAGCCCTCGCTCGGGGTGCGCCTGGCCCACCGGGGCCGACGGTGGGCCGTGGGAGCGCGGTGGCCGTCGGTCAGGGGGACCAGGGCGCGGTCACCGCCCAGGTGGTGTCCTCGGTGAAGGAGGCCGGGTTGTCCCAGGGGTGGGTGCCGTCCGGCCGGGCCGGCCACAGCTCGGCGTCGATGTGGAGGTACTGGCCCGGGTGGTTGCGGGACTCCAGCGAGCAGCACAGGCCGTTGGCGAGCCCCGGCACCATCTTCCAGGTGGCGTCCTGCTTCAGCAGGTCGTCGCTGCCGGCGTCGACCACCTCCGTGCGGCCGAGCCCGTCGGAGTGCCGGATGCAGCGGTCCGTGTAGCAGGGCGTGGTGACACGGAGCGAGACGTACCGGCCGGCCGGGAGCCGCACCGGGGCGGCGGGATCGCGGGAGGTGTCGACGAGCGCCAGGTTGGCGGCCCGCACCCGGGCCTCGTCGGCCGTGACGGCCTGACGGTCGTACGCCAGCAGGCCGTTGGTCTCGTTCTCGACGTCGGTGACCTGGGTGTAGCCGGAGGCCGACAGCCCGCCGGCCGGCATGGAGTTCTCGCGGATGCCGTCGAGCAGTCCCACCGGCCGGCGGGAGTCGTGCGTCCGGACCAGGTTCGGACAACGTTGTCGACGGCACGGGTGCCCGACCGGCGGCTTTCGGCCTGTCGAATTCGCACTTATGGCCGTACACTGTCAATTCCTAGGGATTCGGGCGCAATCGGGGGAGCCGCCATGTCCGGGGACGCGTACGGTCCGCACCCGAACCACGGGTACGGGTACCCGAACCAGGGATTCCCGGTGCCGCCCATGCCGCCGGGTCTGCCGCCGGCCCCGCCGGACCCCCTGCGCGCCGCCGCCGTCGCCCTGCTCAACCTGAGCGGCCTCGGCCTCGGTTACCTCCTCGTGCGCAGACGGCTCGCGATGGCCGGCTGCCTGGCCGCGACCGCCGTCCTCCTGTTCGTCGCCCTGCCCGCGGACGCCGACGGCGTACCCGGCGCCGCACTCGTCGCCTACGCCCTGATCCTGCTGCTCGCGGCCGTCCACGGCGCCTTCGTCGGCCTGCGCACCCGGCTGGTGCGGCCCGCGCGGCAGCCCCTCGCGCTCGCCCTCGGCGTCGTCCTGCTCGCCGTCCCGGCCGGCGGCGCCCTCTGGTACGACGACGCGCGGCAGGAAGCCGTCGAACAGGCCCTCCTCGCCCGCCTCGACCGCGCCGACCGACAGGTCGACGCGGCCGGCCGGGACGCCTTCGCCAGTGCCAGGTCCGACTACCGCGAGGCCCTCGCCGTCTACCGCGACATCGCCGTCCACCACTCCGGCTCCCGCGCCGCTGCCCAGGTCCCCGACCGGCTGAGGACCTACTACACGACGGTCGCGGCGGCCTACGGCCACGACGACTACTGCACCGCGATCGAACCGCTCAAGTACCTGCGCACCGTCCCCGACTCCATGCCGAAGGACCAGCTCGGCACGCTCGCCGGCTGGCCGGACGACCGGCTGGCCACCTCGCTCTACGCGTGCGGAGCGGACGCCCTGGCCGACGGCGGCACCGACTGGGTCACCCGCTTCGCCGACCTGCTGGGCACCTTCCCCGACTCCGGCCAGGCCGCCAAGGTCGTCCCCGCCGTCGACGCGGCCGAGAAGAAGGCGGCGAAGGCCGTCTCCGGGAGCGACCCCTGCACCGCCGTGACCCGGCTGCACACCCTCGACACCCAGATCCTCCAGCTGTCCAACGGCTCCGCCGGCGCGAGCACCGACGACCTCGCCGAGGTCGCCGCGCGCGCCGACGGCAGCGGTGACGCGGGGGAGTACGACTGCGGGGTCAGGCAGTACAAGGACGGCGACTACGAGCAGGCCCGGCAGACCATGGAGCAGTTCCTCACCGACAACCCGCACCACGGCAAGCGCGACCGCGCCCGGAAGATCGCCATCGGCGCCGAGGTCGCCCAGACCCTCCCGGCCGCCGGCAAGAAGCTGCCCACCACCTCCTCCGGCGGCGGTATCTCCGTGACCGTCAAGAACGACAGCCCCGACGACATCACCGTCCTCTACACCGGCCCTGTCACCGGCAGCTTCACCCTGAAGGCGTGCGGCGGCTGCGAGGCGTACTCCTTCGCCAGCTCGATCACCCCCGGCTGGGAGCCGTGCAGCGACAGCGCCAGGAAGTACCCCCAGCGCACCATCAGCCTGCCGCCCGGCACCACGTACTTCGTGCACAAGCCGAAGAACGACAGCACCGCCACCCCGGGCTCCGACACCGCCAAGCTCCGCTACGGCTACGTCTACACCGAGTGCGCCTACACGACGCAGTCCCTGGGGTCCGGTTATTGAGCGGGATACGGCGCTGTCGGCGCGGCCAACTAAGCTCCCGCGCATGAACGACGAGGGCAGGGACAACCCCGCGAGACGGGTTGTCGACGGACGGTTCGAGCTGGCGGCCCGGCTCGGTGGCGGCGGCATGGGCATGGTCTGGCGCGCCACCGACCTGGTGCTGCACCGCAGTGTGGCCGTCAAGGAGGTCCGGCCGGTCGACCCGGGCCTCGCCGAGTACGACCCGGAGGCCGCGCGGCAGCTGCGGGAGCGGGTCCTGCGGGAGGCCCGCGCGCTCGCCCGCATCGACCATCCCAACGTGGTGACGATCCATCACATCGTCGACGGCGGACCGGGCACCTATCCCTGGATCGTCATGGAACTCGTCACCGGCGGTTCCCTGGCCGACCGGCTGGCCCGCGGCCCGATGAGCCCGGTCGAGGCCGCCCGCCTCGGCGGCGAGGTGCTGGCCGCGCTGAACGCCGCCCACGCGGCCGGCATCGAGCACCGCGACGTGAAGCCGGCCAACGTCCTGCTGCGCCCCGACGGCCGCCCGGTGCTCACCGACTTCGGCATCGCCGCGGTCCGCGAGGCCACCGCCCTCACCGCCACCGGCTCGGTCATCGGCACCCCCGACTACATGGCGCCCGAGCGCGTCTCCGGCAAGGACGGCGGCCCGGCGGCGGACCTGTGGTCGCTCGCGATGATGCTGTACGTCGCCGTCGAGGGCCACCACCCGCTGCGCCGCGCCACGACCCTGGCCACCCTCGCCGCGGTCCTCGCCGAGGACGTCCCGCCGCCGGTCCAGGCGGGCCCCCTGACGGACGTCCTCTCCCGCGTCCTGGTCCGGGACCCGCACGCCCGTCCCGACTCCCGGCAGCTGGAGCGGATGCTGGCGGCCGTCGCCGCGGGAGCCATAGGAACCGCGGGAGCCATAGGAACTACGGGAGCCATAGGAACCGGGGGGACCATAGGAACCGGGGGGACCGGACGAACCGGAGGGACCGGGCCGGCCGGGGAACCGCCCACGTCCTTCCACCTCCAGCCCCCCGCGGTTCCGCCGCAGGCCCCGGCGCACGCCCCGGCGGCGGGCCACCAGGCGCCCACCACGCCGACTTCCGTCGGCCGCCGCCGCTGGCCGCTGCTGGTCCTGCCCACCGCCGGAGTCGCCCTCGCGGGCGTCCTCCTCTGGACGCTCCTGCCGGACGGCGGCGGCACGAAGGGCACCGGCGGCACGAAGAGCTCCGGCGGCACGGCCGTCACGTCGTCGCCCGAGACCGGCTCCGACGCCTCCCCGACGGCCGCGGAGGAGACCTCCGGCACGGACGACCTGCTGACCCCGCAGGGCATCCGCACCGCGATCGCGGCCTTCGAGAAGGAGACCGGCCGGGACCGGTTCGGCGACGTCACCGTGTACCCGGACTTCGTCAGCGCCCGCATCATGGTGAAGGGGAGCGACAGCGCCTACGACTCGTACACCTACCGCCCCGGGAGCGGAGTCGAGAAGGGCATCATCAGCGGTTCGCTGCCCAGCGGGACCACCCCGACGACCCTGGACGGCTACGCCTGGGACAAGGTGCCGTACCTGCTGGCCCAGGCGGAGAAGAGGCTCAAGGTGCCCGATCCGGACACCCGTTACCTGCTCGTGGACTTCCCGGACACCACCTTCGACGACCCCGCCGGCATGTCCGTCTACATCACCAACAAGTACAGCCAGTCCGGCTACCTCCAGGCCGACACCAAGGGCCGGATCACCGATGTGATGCCGTACGACGGGTGACGGGCGGGCACCGGACCGGGGCCAGGTGTCAGCGGCGTTCAGCTTAGGTTGCAGGTCCAAGGGCATCTCCGCAGGTGGCCCGTCGGTATACGGTCCGAATCGCTCGCCCCGACAGAAGTGGCTTGACGGAGTCCCCGCTGTCGGCACGGCGGTGCAGCCGCGGTGCGCGCGTCGATCGGGAGTCGACGCGGCGCCGGTCACCGCCCCGTACGTCGCCCTGTCACTCCACTGCTCCGAGGTGCCCTGTGGCCATGCCTTCCTCTGCCTCGTCCCCGTCCGCGCCGCCCGACACCGGCACCCGGCACATCTCGGCCACCATCGTGCTGGCCTGCCTGGGCGTGTTCGTCTCCTACCTGCCGGTCGTCGGGGTCTCCGTCGCGCTTCCGGTCATGCAACAGGCCCTCGACGCCTCCACCGTCGGACTCCAGTGGATCACCGACGCCTTCATCCTGCCGACCGCCGCCCTGCTGCTGACCTTCGGCATGGTGGGCGACCTGTACGGCCGCAAGAAGACCTACCTGGCCGGTCTGGCGCTGTTCGCCCTCGGCTGCCTGGTCTGTCTGACGGCCGGCAGCGTCGTCCAGGTCTGCGTGGGCCAGGCGCTCACCGGCGTCGGCACCGCCGCGCTGCTGCCCTCCACGCTGGCCCTGATCGGCCACGTCTGCCCGGACCCCCGCAAGCGCGCCCGGGCGATAGCCCTGTGGACGGCCGCCCTCGGCCTCGGTCTGACCCTGGGGCCGGTGGTCAACGGCCTGATCGTGGAGCACGCGAGCTGGCGGTGGATCTTCCTGCCCTCGCTGGTCCTCGGCGTCGCGACGGCCGTGATCGGCGCCGGGCTGCTCACCGACTCCCGCGCGGAACGCGAACGTCATCTGGACGTCCCCGGCCAGCTTCTGGCCGTCGTCGCCATCACCGGACTGGTCTACGGCGTCATCGAGGGCGGCAGCGAGGGCTGGTCGTCGGCCCAGGCCGTGATCGCCTTCGTGGCCGCCGCACTCGGCGCCGCCGGCTTCGTCCTCGTCGAACTGCGCTCCGCCTGCCCGATGCTGGACATGCGCCTGTTCAGGTCCCCGGCGTTCTCCGGCGCCGCCCTGGTCATGGCCGTCACCCTGTTCGCCCAGGTCGGCCTGGTCTTCGCGCTCAGCGAGTACTTCGGCCTCGTCCACCACGCCTCGACGCTGGACATCGGCATCCGCCTGATCGCCGTCAACGGCTTCACGGTGGTGCTCGGCCCGCTGGTCGGCCGTCTGATGAACCGCGTCACGCCCGGGCTGCTGCTGGTCACCGGTCTGGTGACCGGCGGGATCGGAGCCCTCCTGGTGAACCTCTTCCACGCCGACACCGGCACCGGTGAGGCCGCCCTGGTCATCGGAGTCCTCGGCATCGGCATCGCGCTCGCCATGGCGCCGATCACCACCATCGCCATGAACGCCCTGCCGCACCAGCAGGGCGGCACCGCGGCCGCGGCCAACAGCGCGCTCCGCCAGATCGGCAGCGCCCTCGGCCCCGCCGTCTTCGGCGTCGTCCTCACCCAGCGCACCCTGGCCACCCTGCCCGGACACCTCGCCGCGTCCGGGCTGAGCCCCGCCGACCAGGGCCAGGTGAACGGCATGGTGTCCGGCGTCGGCATCCAGGCCGGCGCCTTCCTGCACCTGAACACGCCCGAGAGCACCGGGCAGGCGCTGGGCGCCTACGGCGCGAGCTTCACCGACGCCCTGCACACCTGCGCCCTCGTCGGCGGCATCGGGATGCTGGCGGCCGCGGTGGTCGCCGCCCTGCTCATCGGGATCCGCCCGGCGCGGGCCGCGCGGCCGGCCGCGGAAGCGGTCACGCACCCGGCCGGCGCCGCGGGCTGAGCCGCACCGGTGGCCGGCCACCGGTGCGGCGGCCGGCCACCGCGCCCGCTAGCGCGCGAGCAGTTCGAGCGTGTCGATCACCCGGTTCGAGAAGCCCCACTCGTTGTCGTACCAGGCGACCACCTTGATGTGGCGGCCGTCGACCCGGGTGAGCGCCGAGTCGAAGATCGACGAGGCCGGGTTGCCCGTGATGTCGGAGGAGACCAGCGCGTCCTCGGAGTACTCCAGGACGCCCGCCAGCGGACCCTGTGCCGCGGCGCGGTAGGCCGCCAGCACCTCGTCCCGCGTCACGTCACGGGACACCGTCGTGTTCAGCTCGACGATCGAACCCACCGGCACCGGCACCCGGATCGAGTCGCCGGACAGCTTGCCGTCGAGGTTCGGCAGCACCAGGCCGATCGCCTTGGCGGCACCCGTCGTCGTCGGCACGATGTTGACCCCCGCGGCCCGGGCCCGGCGCGGGTCGCGGTGCGGTCCGTCCTGGAGGTTCTGCTCCTGCGTGTACGCGTGCACGGTCGTCATGAACCCGTGCTCGATACCGGCGAGTTCGTCCAGCACCGCGGCCAGCGGCGCGAGCGCGTTCGTCGTGCACGAGGCGTTGGACACGACCGTGTGCAGCTCGGGGTCGTAGGCGTCGGTGTTCACGCCGTACGCGAGGGTGACGTCGGCGCCGTCCGCCGGCGCGCTCACCAGCACCTTCCGGGCACCCGCGTCGAGGTGGGCGCGGGCCGCCTTCGCCGAGGTGAAGCGGCCGGTCGACTCCAGCACGATGTCCACGCCGAGCTCGGCCCAGGGCAGCTGGGCGGGCTCGCGCTCGGCGAGCACCTTGATCCGCCGGCCGTCGACGACGAGGACGTCCCCGTCCACGCTCACCGGGCGCCCGAGGCGGCCCGACGTCGAGTCGAAGGCGAGCAGCCGGGCGAGCGCGGCCGGCTCGGTGAGGTCGTTGACGGCGACGACCTCCAGCTCGGTGTTCCGTTCCAGCAGCGCGCGCAGCACGTTGCGTCCGATGCGGCCGAATCCGTTGATGGCAATGCGAGTCATGAGTGGCGTCCCTTCGCTACGCGACCAGACTCGTCGCCCCCGGCCGCCGTCGACAGCGGCGAGAACGCCACGGTTCGAAAGGATCCCGCCACCCGGCCACCCGGCCACCCGGCCACCCGGCCACCCGGCCACCCGGCTGTCCGGGGCGGCCGGGTGGCGGCTACTCGCCCTTGGTGAAGGTGCGCCGGTAGTCGGAGGGCGTCGTCCCGAGGATGCGCTGGAAGTGCAGCCGCAGATTGGCCCCCGTGCCGAGACCGACGTCGTCGGCGATCTGCTCGACGCTCCGCTCCGAGCGCTCCAGCAGCTCGCGGGCCAGGTCGATCCGGGCCCGCATCACCCACTGCATCGGCGTGTACCCGGTGTCCTCGACGAACCGCCGCGAGAACGTGCGCGCCGAGACCCCCGCGTGCCGGGCGAGCGCGTCCAGGGTGAGCGGTCGGCCGAGCCGGTGCAGCGCCCACTCCCGGGTCGCCGCGAACCGTTCGCCGAGCGGCTCGGGCACGCTGCGCGGCACGTACTGCGCCTGGCCGCCGCTGCGGTAGGGGGCGGCGACCAGCCGCCGGGCCGCGTGGTTCGACGCGGCGACCCCCAGGTCACCGCGGAGGACGTGCAGGCACAGGTCGATGCCCGAGGCGGCCCCGGCCGACGTCAGCACACTGCCCTCGTCGACGAAGAGCACGTTCTCGTCGACGTGGACGAGCGGGTGCTTCTCCGCCAGGGCCCGGGTGTAGTGCCAGTGCGTGGTGGCGCGCCTGCCGTCGAGCAGCCCGGTCGCGGCGAGCGCGAAGGCCCCCGTGGAGATGGCGGCCAGCCGGGCACCCCGCGCGTGCGCGGCGAGCAGCGCCTCGACGACCGCCCGCGGCGGGTCCTCCCGGTCCGGGAACCGGTAGCCCGGCACGAACACGATCTCCGCCCACTCCAGCGCGTCGAGACCGTGCGCGACGTGGTACGACAGCCCGTCCCCGCCGGTCACCAGTCCGGGCGCCGCGCCGCACACCCGCACCTCGTACGGCATGCTCGCCCGGGTCGTGAACACCTGCGCCGGGATACCGACGTCGAGGGGTTTCGCCCCCTCCAGCACAAGGACGGCGACACGATGCAGCCGAGCGTGATCCACACCACCCAGACTACGAGCCCCCACCCACCCCCACCGCCCCACCACCCCCGGCCAACACCCGCCCCGCCCTCGCTGTCACGCGCGGCGGCCGCTACCGGCCTCGCCCCAGCTCCTCCGTGGGGCGGGAGCCAGGGCCCCGCCATCGCCAGCCTTGGATACGCGCCGAGGCCGCCCCGGTGCGGGTCGAGGGCGTCGTGGATCGCGGCCAGGCGTGGGTGTGCGAAGCAGGGGTCGGTCATGGGGTTCCTCTCCGCCGGGGCCGTGGCGCCACGCCCGTTCCGGCCGGCCGTTCACTCCGCGCCGGCGCACCCGGCTTCCCGCGCTGCCATGACCTCGTCACCGTACGCGAACGCCCACGCCCCGAGGGTGTCGATGGGCCCGAGCAACGACCGCCCCAGTCCGGTGAGTTCGTACTCGACGTGCGCCGGGGCCCCGGGCAGTGCGCGCCGGGACACCAGTCCGCCGGACCGGAGGCGCCGCCGCGTCTCGGTGAGCACCTTGGCGCTGATGCCGCCGATGTGCTCCCGCAGCTGGACGGGACGCCTCGGCCCGTCCCGCAGCGCCCACAGCACCACGGCGTTCCCGGTGTTCGAGAGCAGGTCGAAGGCCGGCCGGGCACGGCAGCCGGCGAGGAAGGCGTCGGTCGTCACTTACCGGATGGTGCCCCACCGGCTCCGTAGCGTCGGTCCGAAAGGCCGAGGCGGCCGCGGACGAGGGAGCGTGCGATGCGCATCGGGGTACTGGGCACGGGCAACGCGGCGGAGGCACTGGCCGTCCACTGCTTCCCGGCCCGGTCAGCCGCGTGGCGGGGCCGTGCTGGATCTGATCACCAGGCGGGTCGGGACGAGTTCGGTGCCGGGACGGGACTCGTCGCCCGTGCGGATCTGGCGCAGGACACCCCGCACGCAACGGCGGCCGACCTCGGCGAAGTCCTGGTGGACGGTGGTGAGGGGCGGGATGAAGAAGGCCGCGTCGGGGGTGTCGTCGAAGCCGACCACGCTGATGTCCGCCGGGACGGACAGCCCCCGTTCGTGGAAGGCCCGCAGCAGGCCCAGGGCCATCTGGTCGTTCGCGGCGAACACGGCCGTGCAGTCCGGCTGTCCGGCGAGCGCGAGCCCGGCCGCGTACCCCGACTCGGCCGACCAGTCGCCCCGCAGCGGCTCCGGCACCGCCCGCCCGGCCTCCGCCAGCACGGCCCGCCAGGCCTGGGTACGGCGCTGACCGGCGTACGAGGACTGCGGACCGGTGACGTGCCACACGGTCCGGTGCCCCAGCTCCAGCAGATGCCGTACGGCCCTGCGCGCGCCGTCGGCCTGGTCGGTGTCGACCACGCTGTAGCGGTCCCCGGCGTCCGAGTCGACGACCACGACATGGACACCGGGCGGCAGTTGCACCGTGCCGGTGTCGAGCAGATGCACCTCCATGATGACGATGACCGCGTCCACCGCCAGCTCGCCCATCCGCGTGAAGGCGCCCAGCACGTTGTCCTGCGTGGCCGCGTCCAGGGGGATGAGGGTGATCGCGAAGCCCTCGGCCGCCGCGTGCGTGGCGATCGCCTCCACGGTGCGGCTGTTGCCCGTGGAGGAGAGGCTGAACAGGATCACGCCGATGGTGTTGAACCGGCCGTAACGCAGCGCCCGCGCCGCGCTGTTGGGCCGGTAGCCGAGTTCGCGCATCGCGGCCAGCACCTGTTCCCGGGTGGAACCGATCACCCCGGGACGGCCGTTGGAGACCCGTGAGACCGTCTGCGACGAGACACCGGCGAGCCGGGCCACGTCCGCCATCGAGACCCGCTGCTTGCGGCGCCCGCCGGGCACCCCGGAACCACCCCGCCGCGCACCGCCCGCGCCCGCCGCGCCCCCCTGCCCGGAGCCGTTCAGGTCCATCGCCTCACCCCTCAAGTCCCCTTCGCACTACGGATCCTACGGAGCGGGAAACCTTGACGGCCGCTGGAGCGGATGTCACGATTCCGTCGCTTTCGAGTTTACGTAAACATCGCCGCGTGACCAGCCCGGACGGAGATCCCGTCCGATCGTCGCGCAGATGATGTTCACGTGAACATGTCCGGACGATGTTCACGTGAACACGCGGCCTGGGTCCCGGGCCCCGCCGCGCCGAGCCGCCGTCTTCCGAAAGGGCACGTCGATGCGCAAGACCCCCACCAGAACCCGCGTCACCCCCCGCACCCGGGCCGCCCTCGCGGCGGTCGCGATCGCCGCGGTGGGCGCCACGACCCTCACCGGCAGTCCGGCCTCCGCCGCCGAACCGGGCCACGGCACCAGCCAGTTCAAGGGCGTCAACTGGGCCGACCCGCGCGACAACTTCGCCGACGACCCCGTGGTCCTGTCCGGCCTGTCGCTCTCCGACACCTACGCCCAGACCTACGCCAAGGCCACCCGGGTCATCGCGGCCTTCCGCGCCAACCTCGGCGCCAACACCGTACGGCTGCCCATCAACCCGTACACCGTCAACGGCTCGTACTGGAAGTCGTACCGCGCTGTCGTCGACGCGGCCTCCGCCCAGGGCTTCAAGGTGATCATCTCCTACTGGGAGGGCACCGGAGACCGCAAGGACGGCTTCATCGACGACGAGGCCACCTACTGGCCCATGTGGGACACCGTGGTCAAGGCCTACCGGCACGACCCGCACGTCTACTTCGAGCCGATGAACGAGCCGCACGGCTACACCGACGCCGAGTGGGCCGACCTCGCCGCCAAGTGGCTGGCCACCTACCCCTCCGTCCCGCACGACCGGGTGTTCGTCAGCGGCGCCGGCTACAACGACCACGTCACCACGGTCTGCGCCGACCCGCGCCTGAAGGGCACCTACCTCTCCCTGCACCACTACGGCTTCTGGAAGAGCTACGCGACCTACGACCAGTGGGCCGCCGACCTGAAGGAGCGTCTCGGCGACTGCGCGGGCCGTACCGTCGCCGACGAGTTCGGCGCGCCGATGACCACCGGCCTCGACTACAACCGGCCCGCTCCCGACGACAACTCGGTCAACTTCATCCAGGCCGACACCGACACCTTCCGCAAGCTCGGCATGGGCTCGGTCTACTGGCCCGGCCTGCGTACCGACGACACCTACTCGATCCAGAAGCTGATCGGCGACGCGGCCCGGCCGTGGCTTGCCACCACCAACCAGTCCGGCGCCGACCGGCTCGCCTGGGCCTGGGGCCGCGGCAGGCCCGTGGCGGGCTGACCGGGCCGGGGCGGCCGCGGCGCCGACGGGCACCGCGGCCGCCCGGGGCTACGGTCCGTCCGGTCCGGGGGGCGTGGTGACGTCCGTCAGGTCGCGCAGGAACGTCAGCCCGGGGCGGCCGGAGAGGAGGGTCTCGCCGGTGACGACGAATCCCACCCGGGCCAGCACGGCCCGGGACGCCGCGTTGTCGAGGGTGGTGGCGGCGCTCAGGGCGGTCAGTCCGTACCGTCCGGCGGCGAGTTCGAAGACCTTCAGCACGGCCGAGGTCGCCAGCCCCCGCCCCGCCGCCCGCCGCGCGATCCGGTACCCCAGGTCGGCCCGGCCGCCCGCGATGTCCACCAGGTTGACCCGCCCCAGCACCTCGCCCCCGGCGTCGACGATCACGTGGAAGCGGCAGACGCCGGCCTCCTGTTCGGCGAGCAGTGCGCGGTGCCGCTCGTCGAAGCGGGCGAAGTAGTCGTCCCCGCGGTCGGGGATGGACGCCGCGAAGTAGGCGCGGTTCTCCCGCTCGAAGGCGAGCAGCGCGGGCGCGTGGTCGGGGCGCAGCAACTCCAGTTCGGGCATGGACAGGACACTACGCACCCGGCCCCGCGTCCGTCGGCCGATCAGGACTCGCGCAGGTCCTTGACCCGGCGGAGCTTGCCGACCGAGCGCTCCAGGGTCTCCGGGTCGACGACGGCGACCTCCACGGTGATCCCGATGCCGTCCTTGACGCCCTGGGCGATCGCCCTCGTGGCGGCCTCCCGGTCGGCGGGCCCGCTGTCGGGCCGGGCCTCCACGTGCACGGTCATGTGGTCCATCCGCCCGCGCCGGCTGATCCGGATCTGGAAGTGCGGTGCCACCCCGGGCGTCCGCAGCACGATCTCCTCGACCTGGCTCGGGAAGACGTTGACCCCGCGCAGGATGATCATGTCGTCGCAGCGCCCGGTGATTTTCTCGATACGGCGGAACGCGGGGCGCGCGGTGCCGGGCAGCAGCCGGGTCAGGTCTCTGGTGCGGTACCGGACGACGGGCAGCGCCTCCTTCGTGAGCGTGGTGAGGACCAGTTCGCCGCTCCCGCCCTCGGCCGCCACCTCGTCGGTGAGCGGGTCCACGACCTCCGGGCAGAAGTGGTCCTCCCAGACGTGGAGCCCGTCCTTGGTCTCCACGCACTCCTGTGCGACACCGGGGCCGATGACCTCGGACAGGCCGTATATGTCGACCGCGTGGATGTCGAGCCGCTCCTCGATCTCGCGGCGCATCTCCTCCGTCCAGGGCTCGGCGCCGAAGATGCCGACCCGCAGGGAGGTGGAGCGCGGATCGACGCCCTGCCGCTCGAACTCGTCGAGCAGGGTCAGCATGTAGGAGGGCGTGACCATGATGATCTCGGGGCGGAAGTCCTGGATGATCTGCACCTGGCGCGCGGTCATGCCGCCGGAGGCGGGGATCACCGTGCAGCCGGCGCGTTCGGCGCCGTAGTGGGCGCCCAGGCCGCCGGTGAACAGGCCGTAGCCGTAGGAGATGTGCACCTTGTGCCCGGGGCGGCCGCCCGCGGCCCGGATCGAGCGGGCCACGACGTCCGCCCACATGGACAGGTCGGCGTCGGTGTAGCCGACCACGGTGGGGCGGCCGGTGGTGCCGCTCGACGCGTGCACGCGCCGTACCTCGGACATCGCCACGGCGAACATGCCGAAGGGGTAGGTGTCGCGCAGGTCGGCCTTGGTGGTGAAGGGGAAGCGGGCGAGGTCCGCCAGGGTGCGGCAGTCGTCGGGGGTCACGTCGGCCGCGTCGAACTTCCGGCGGTACAGCTCGACGTTGTCGTAGGCGTGCCGCAGGGTGGTGCGGAGCCTGGTGAGCTGGAGCGCCTCCAGTTCCTCGCGGGACAGCCGCTCGGCGTCGTCCAGGAGGGCTTCGGGGAGCGGTTCTCCCCGGCGGACGGCACCGGGCCGGGACGTGGTCGTTTCGCTGCTCATCGCGGCTCCTCGGTCGCTGTGCGGAGAGTGCGGCTGCGGCCGCGGAACTCCGCGATCACCTCGTCGCCGCGTACGACGCTCACGTCGTAGACGCCGCTGCGGCCGAACCGGACGCGCTCCCGGGCGGTGGCCACCAGGACGTCGCCCTCGTAGGCGGGCGCGACGAAGTCGATGTCGGCGCCGGCGGCGACGGTCACGGGGCCGTGGCTGTTGCAGGCGCAGGCGAACGCCGAGTCGGCGAGGAGGAACAGATGGCCGCCGTGGGCGATCCGATGCCCGTTGACCTGCGAGGACGTCACGGTCATCCGGAGCACGGCGGTCCCTTCGCCGTGCTCGAGCAGCTCGATGCCCAGTGCTCGGGACGCCTCGTCCGCGGCGAACATCGTCTCGACGGGGCCAGGCGTGGTGCCCGGTACCTGGATCGTCATCTCCACCACCTCGTGGACCGACCGAACATTCGGTTAGCATGCGGCCAGGTCAAGTAATCCAGCCGGTTCCCCGCATGTCAAGGCAGTGGCCGCGGGTGGGGACGGGGCGCGCGGCGGCCCGCCTCTTGCCAGACCGGGGCGGTGGCGGCCTATGATGAACCGAACGAATGGTCGGTAGGGAGTGGTGGAGATGACCGAAGGGCCCGGCAGGGACGCCGAGCACGACCTGGAGTCCCACTTCGAGGCGACGATCGCGCACGACCGGCGGATCGAGCCGCGCGACTGGATGCCGGAGGGCTACCGCAGGACGCTGGTCCGGCAGATCGCCCAGCACGCGCACTCGGAGATCATCGGCATGCAGCCGGAGGGCGAGTGGATCACCAGGGCGCCGTCGCTGCGCCGCAAGGCGATCCTGTTCGCCAAGGTCCAGGACGAGGCCGGCCACGGCCTGTACCTGTACTCGGCCGCCGAGACCCTCGGCACCGACCGGGCCGACCTCAACCAGCGCCTCCTCGAAGGCCGCCAGAAGTACTCCTCGATCTTCAACTACCCGACGCTCAGCTTCGCCGACGTCGGCGTCATCGGCTGGTTCGTGGACGGCGCGGCCATCTGCAACCAGGTGCCCCTGTGCCGCAGCTCGTACGGCCCCTACGCGCGCGCCATGGTCCGGATCTGCAAGGAGGAGTCCTTCCACCAGCGGCAGGGCTACGAACTGCTGCTCACGATGATGCGCGGCACCGAGGCCCAGCGGGAGATGGTGCAGGACGCGGTCGACCGCTGGTGGTGGCCGTCCCTGATGATGTTCGGCCCGCCCGACGACGACTCGCCCAACTCCGCGCAGTCGATGGCCTGGAAGATCAAGCGGCACAGCAACGACGAACTGCGCCGGCGCTTCGTCGACATGACCGTGCCCCAGGCCGCCCGGCTCGGCGTCACCCTCCCCGACCCCGAACTGCGCTGGAACGAGGAGCGCGGCCACCACGACTTCGGCACCCCCGACTTCGCCGAGCTCAGGGAGGTCATCAGCGGCAACGGCCCCTGCAACGCCCAGCGGCTGGAGCGCAGGCGCACCGCCCACGAGGAGGGCGCGTGGGTGCGGGCGGCCGCCGGCGCCCACGCCGCCAAGCAGGCCGCCCGGACACGAGCGGAGGACGTGGCATGAGCGACACCGGCAACTGGCCCCTGTACGAGGTGTTCGTGCGCGGCAAGCGCGGCCTCAACCACGTGCACGTCGGCTCGCTGCACGCCGCCGACGACCGGATGGCTCTCACCCACGCCCGTGACCTGTACACCCGGCGCAACGAGGGTGTCAGCATCTGGGTCGTCCGCTCTGAGCACATCGCCGCCTCCACCCGGGACGAGAAGGACCCCTTCTTCGCCCCCAGCGCCGACAAGGTCTACCGGCACCCCACCTTCTACGACATCCCCGACGACGTCCCGCACATCTAGGAGCCGGTGATGAGCGACGACCACGTCTACCTGAGCCTGGCCGAGGGCCACGACGAGGGCGACGCCCGCTGGGCGTTCGGCACCGGCTTCGAGGATCCCCTGCACGGCGTCGACACCGCCGTACCCGGCACCGTCGACGCCGCCGGGCTCGCGGCCTGCTGCCTCGCGCTCGGCGACGACGCGCTGGTCCTGGCCCAGCGGTTCGCCGAGTGGATCACCCGCGCCCCCGAGCTGGAGGAGGAGGTGGCGCTCGCCAACATCGGGCTCGACCTCCTCGGCCAGGCCCGCCTGCTGTACGCCCGCTGCGGCCAGGCGGACGGCACCGGCCGGACCGAGGACGCCTACGCCTACTTCCGCGACGCCGACGCCTTCCGCAACGTGCGCCTGGCCGAACTGCCCAACGGCGACTTCGCCTTCTCCGTCCTGCGGCTGCTGGTGTTCGCCAGCTGGCGCCTCGCCCACTTCACGGAACTGGCGTCCGCGGCCGACCCGGTGCTCGCGGCCGTCGCCGCCAAGGGCGTCAAGGAACTCACCTACCACCGCCAGTACGCCGCCGAGTGGGTCGTACGCCTGGGCGACGGCACCGAGGAGTCCCACGCGCGCATGCGGACGGCCCTGGAGACGCAGTCCCCGTACTGGGAGGAGCTGTTCGCCGCCCACGACGCGCGCGGCGCGGTGCTCGCCGATCTCCGGCAGGTCCTCGACGCCGCCGGCCTCCCGCTGCCGGGCACCGCGCCCGCACCCGGGCACGGCCGGGACGGCGACCACACCGAGCACCTGGCCCCGCTGCTGGCGGAACTCCAGAGCGTGGCCCGCGCCCACCCGGAGGCGACATGGTGACCGCCCTGTCCGGCCTGCGGCGGGCCCGGCACCTCGCCGGACAGGTGCCCGACCCCGAACTGCCCATGCTCACCCTGGCCGACCTCGGGGTGCTCCGCGAGGTGACGGTCACCGCCGACGGCACGGTGGTCGCGAGCCTCACCCCGACCTACTCGGGCTGCCCCGCCATGGCCGAGATGCGCGCCGGGGTCGCCGTCCGCCTGCGGGACGCCGGCTTCGACCGCGTCGAGATCCGCACCGTCCTCGACCCGCCGTGGACCAGCGACTGGATCACCCCCGAGGGCCGCCGCAAACTCGCCGCGCACGGCATCGCACCGCCCCTGACCGCGCCGGCGCCCGCCGCGGGCCCCGTCCCGCTGGACCTGTCGCCGACCCGGCGCCGCGTGGCGTGTCCGCGCTGCGGATCCGCCGACACCGAGGAGACCTCCCGGTTCGCGGCCACCTCCTGCAAGGCCCTGTGGCGGTGCCTCGCCTGCCGCGAGCCGTTCGAGTACGTCAAGGAGATCTGATGGCAGAGCTGACGGCACCGGCCGCAGGTGCCCCCGCGACGACAGCGCGCCGGCGCCGGCCCGCCTTCCACCTGCTGCGCGTCGCGGCGGTCCAGCGGCTGTGCGAGGACGCCGTGGCGGTCACCTTCGACGTCCCCGCCGCGCTGGCCGAGGAGTACGCCTTCGCCCCCGGCCAGGCCCTCACCCTGCGCCGGGAGACCGGCGGGTGCGACGAACGGCGCTCCTACTCGATCTGCTCACCGGCCGGCCGGCCGCCCCGCATCGGTGTCCGCGAGGTGCCCGGCGGACTCTTCTCCGCCTGGCTGGTCCACGAGGTCCGGCCGGGCGACACCGTCGAGGTGATGGCCCCCACCGGCGCCTTCACCCCCGACCTCACCGAGCCCGGCCGGCATGTGCTGATCGCGGCCGGCTCCGGCATCACCCCCATGATGTCCATCGCCGAGTCCGTCCTGGCCGCCGACGACCGCTCCGAGGTCACGCTGTTCTACGGCAACCGCCGCACCGACACCGTGATGTTCGCCGACGAACTCGCCGACCTGAAGGACGAGTACCGCACCCGCTTCCAGCTCGCCCACGTCCTGTCGCGCGAACCCCGCGAGGCCGAACTGCTCTCCGGCCGCATCGACGCCGACCGGCTCGCCGCCCTCGTCGGAGGACTGGTCGACGTCCCGTCCGCCGACCACTGGTGGCTCTGCGGCCCGCACGGCATGGTCCGCGACGCGCGGCAGGTCCTCGCCGGGCTGGGCGTCCCCGGCCACCGGGTCCACCAGGAACTCTTCTACGCCGACGAGGGCGGCGAGCCGGTCGAACCCGTCCGCCACGAGGAGGCCCCGGCGGCCGGCCCCGCCAGCGAGGTCACCGTCACCCTCGACGGCCGCTCCACCACCGCGCGCCTCCCGCGCGGCGCCACCCTCCTCGACTCCGCCGCCCGCATCCGCCCGGACCTCCCCTTCGCCTGCAAGGGAGGGGTGTGCGGCACGTGCCGCGCGCGCGTCGTCGACGGCGAGGCCGACATGCGCCGCAACTACGCGCTGGAACCCGCCGAGGTGGCGGCCGGCTACGTTCTGACCTGCCAGTCCTACCCGGTCTCCGAGAAACTGACCGTCGACTACGACAGCTGACGGCCCGTCCCCGCCGCCGTGGCCCCGGAATTCCGTCGCGCGTCCCGCGGGGGAGTCGTTACCCTCCGCCTGAGCGAGGCGGGACGGGTGACCGCGAGGGGAGCCAGACATGGGGACCGGCCGACTGGGACTGCTGCTCGACCAGTTCGACTGCGCCAGGGAACGGGCGCAGGCGCGGCTGACGGGCCTCGGCGACGAGGAGTACCTGTGGGAACCGGTACCGGGCTGCTGGTCGCTCCGCCGCCGGGCCGAGGCGAGGACACCCCGGGCCTACGGTCCCGGAGACTGGGTGCTGGACCTGGGCGCCCCGGACATCCCGGCCGGCGAGTACGCGGAGGTCGCCCGGCAGGCCGCCGCAGGCATGCCCGTCGCCAGGATCGCCGAGGACTGGAGCGTCGGCGTCGAACGGGTCGAGGAGATCCTCCACCGCACCGGCCCGCCGGAGCCCGACCGGACCGCGGTGACCACCGTCGCGTGGCGGCTGGGGCATCTGCACTCGGGTTTCGCGGGCCGCTGGGAGTGGACCTTCGGGCCGCGGAGCCGGGATCCGAAGCAACTGGTGGACTTCACCCCCAGCGCAGCCCTGGCCCTCGACCGGTTCTGGACGGAGGTGGACCGCTGGCGCGACAGCGTCGCCACCGTCACCGACGAACAGCTCGACACCGTCGGCTTCTCCCGGTACCCGTACGGCTCCGACCCCGACGAACCCTTCGTCGACGTGCTGTGGGGCACCAACCTCGAATTCATCCACCACATGGCCGAGACAGCCCTCCTCCGTGACCTGTGGCAGGCCCGCTAGCAGCCCCGTGGACCTCCCCCGCATCCTGCGCGAACGCAGCGCCGCCTGCGCCTGAGCCGGCTCGACCCGGCCCTGCGCGCGGACACCGCGTCCCAGGCGGACTTCACCACACCGTTCAGCCGCACAGCGCCGGGGCGGGCCCGGAAGGTGATCGCCTGCTTCCCGACGAAGCGTTCGTGGCTCCGCGCCCCCGGCGTTCTGACGCGTCGTACCCCTGGGCCTCCAACGTCGCGTGTGCGAAGCCGAGTTCCACGGCGGCCTCCCGGATCTCCACGGGCGGCTGGAGCATGTGCGTGCCGTCCTCGGCCCACAACCCCTCGATGGCCGTAAGGCGTTCGACGGCGTCCGCGGCCGTCCACTGCGCGATGCAGCGGTCGGCCGGCTGCGCGACGGAACGCTGCCGCTGCTCTTGCGGCCTTCCGCGGAACTTGTCACGCTTGTCTGTCCGACCGTCCGCCTCAGCCCACTGCGCGGCGTTCGTGAGATCGCCGGCCCGATCAGCCCCGGCTCGATACGTTCGTGCGCGCTGCTCTCCCTCTCGGCGCTGAGGCGCGTACGCCGCGTCCACGCACCACAGCACCGGCCGGACAGCCGCCGCCTCACCTGTGGAGCACACCATGGACACGAGCGAGGAGGCCGCCCGCGGCCTGACCGACATCCAGGACTTCCTCTACCAGCAGGCCCACCTGAGGGCGGCGCGGCGGCGTGTCGCCGACTTCACCGCACGGGCGCCGGGCCTGACCCCGCAGCAGCGGACGGACATCGAGCGCTGGTACCTGGACGAGCAGACCTACGTGGCCCGCATGGTGACCGAGCACATCGCCGCCCGCGTCAGCGTGGTGGAACAACGCCATCACGCCCGCTTCGGCCGCTGGCTGCGCGGCACACTGATCGCGATGACCCTCATCACCGTCGCCATGGTCCTGTGCGTCACCACGATCCTGGCGAGCGCGTCCTAACCGGGGAACCGCCCATGTCCTGCGGCGGCCGGGCGGTGCCGGGTCAGCCGGTTCGGGGGCCGGATCGGTGGCCGGTCCCGTAGCGGCCCGGGGTGGTTCCGAGGATCTGGGTGAAGGCTGCGATGAAGCCGCTGGGGTCGGACCAGCCGCAGGCGTGGGCGGTGTGGGTGGTGTCGTGGCCGTCGGCGAGGAGCAGGAGCGCGTGCTGGACGCGCAGGAGCGTGCGCCACTCGTAGAAGGTCATGCCGACACGCCACGGCGTGCGCACGCCGGTGGGCCCCGCGGCTCCCGGGCCGGTCAAGCGCAGGACGGGTGAGGGCAAAGGCGCGGGCAAGGGGCGGTCATGGCGGGCCGCTGCCCGGCGGGTGCTGGCCGGGTGGCCATGTGGTGTTCATGTGACCGCAGTTGGGCTGGGCCAGGGTGCGGTCGTTGTCAGCTCAGCCGCTCGTCGAAAGGACGTCATGACCACACAGGCAGAGTCATCACAGGACGGATCGGCGGGGGACCCGCAGGGGCTCAGCCGTCGGCACGCGCTGGGTCTGCTGGGGACCGCGGGGGCGGGCGCGGCCGCCACCGGACTGCTGGGGGCGGGGACGGCGCAGGCCGCGCCGCTGTCCGCACCGGCCTTCCACCTCACCGCGGACTCCTCAGGGGCACCCCCCGTCCAGGGCCTGCACCTCACCTTCGGCGCGGACCCGCGGACCCAGATGACGGTCTCGTGGATCACCGACGGTCCCGTCGCCAAGCCCGTCGTGCGCTACGGCACCCTGGAGCACGGCCTCGGCTCCAGCGCGGCCGCGCGGACCGTCACCTACGTCGACGGCACCTCGAACCGCACCGTCCACGTCCACCACGCCCGGCTGAACCGGCTCACCCCGGGCACCGAGTACCTCTACCTCGCCGCCCACGAGGGCGCGACCCCGGACAGCGGCACCTTCCGCACCGCCCCGCGCGGCCGGACGCCCCTCACCTTCACCAGCTTCGGCGACCAGTCGGCACCCCAGGTCACCTGGGCGGCCGACGGCACGGTCGCCCTGGACGCGAACTCCACGCCCGCGACGAAGGACATCGTCACCGGCATCGAGCAGGTCGCCCCGCTCTTCCACCTGCTCAACGGCGACCTCTGCTACGCCAACCTGGACGTCGACCGGGTGCGCACCTGGAACAACTTCTTCACCAACAACACCCGTTCCGCGCGCTTCCGCCCCTGGATGCCGGCGGCCGGCAACCACGAGATCGAGAAGGCCAACGGCCCGCTCGGCCTCGGCGCCTACCAGGCCTACTTCGCCCTTCCCTCCACCGAGACGGACGCCGAACTCGCCGGTCTCTGGTACGCGTTCACGGCCGGGTCGGTCCGGGTGATCGTGCTCCAGAACGACGACAACTGCCTCCAGGACGGCGGTGACGTCTACATCAGCGGCTACTCGGGCGGCCGGCAACTCGCCTTCCTGGAGAGGGAGCTGAAAGCGGCGCGGTCCTCGCGCGACATCGACTGGGTGGTGGTCGCCATGCACCAGGTCATGATCAGCTCCTCGGACGCCAACGGCGCGGACCTGGGCCTGCGCGAGAAGTACGGCCCCCTCTTCGACCGCTACGGCGTCGACCTGGTGCTGTGCGGCCACGAGCACAACTACGAACGCTCGCTGGCCGTGCGCGGGGTCGTGGCGAGCAGCGAGACGCTGACGCCGAACCCGGCCTCACCGGTCACCGACGACATCGACAGCGGCCTCGGCACCGTGCACATGGTCCTCGGCGGCGGGGGCGTCTCGGGCACCACGAACCAGAAGTTCTTCACCGACGGCACGGCCAAGGTGATCACCGCCGTGTCGGCGACCGCCGGCCCGAACGGCAAGCGCACCTCCACCTACGTGAAGGAGCAGGCGGTGTGGACGGGCGTCCGGGACGTGGAACACCCTTACGGCTTCGCCGCGTTCACCGTGGACCCGGGCCGGCACGCCGGTGACACCACGCGGATGCACGTGACGTACTACAACGTGAACAAGCCGCACGGCGAACTGACGGTCTTCGAGAACTTCACCCTGCACCGCCAGCGCTCCGACGGCCGCACCGCCTGATCCGGCTTACCGCCTGATCCTGGCACCGCCTGATCCGGCACACCGGCGGCCGGTCACGGGTCGGGCGGTGGTGGCCGGCGGGCGGGTGCCGGGTGCCGGATGCCGGTCAAGTTCCGCCGGTTCACGCGGGATTGCACCGGCCCGCCTTCCGGGGATACTTGGCTGAGCGACTTGATGCTCCCGCTCGGGGGCTGTGCGATGTCATCCACTCCTGGAAGGAAGTGCCGTGGCACCGGTGCTGGTCGGGCTCGAAGGTCTGCTGGCGGGGGAGCGCATTCCGGTCCTGGACACCCGCGTCACCTTCGGACGCAACTCGGAGAACACGGTCGTCATCTCCAGCCTGAGCGTCTCCCGCTTCCACGCGGAGATCGTCTTCGACGAGGACAAGGGCTATGTGCTGCGGGACCTGGACAGCAGCAACGGCACGCTGGTCAACGGCGAGGAGGTGGAGTCCCGGCTGCTGCGGCCCGGTGACGCGCTCACCCTCGGCGACCAGCTGTTCCGCTTCGAGGTGGCGGACGCCATGGAGACGCTGATGGCGCTCTCCCTGCCCCGGTCCGTGACCCACGGCCCGGACGAGGGCGAACAGGGGCCCGTCCTGCGGGTCACCGTCGCCGGCGGCGGCCCGGTCGGACTGTCCCTCGCCCTGCTGCTGGAGCACTTCCTCGGCCGCCAGGCGCAGATCGCCGTCTACGACGGCAGGTGGCGCAAGCAGGGCCGCACCGTCGTGTGGAAGAGCCAGGCCGAGGGCAACGTACGGCGCCAGCAGGTGGTGACCGTGCAGAGCCGCCAGTACCTCGCCTGGCCGGAGGAGGTCCGGGCCCGCCTCTTCGACCCGGAGCACTTCACGGAGATGTGGCCCTCCGGTCCGGACTCGGTCGGCGACCACCACCCGCGCAACATGCGCATCGCCTACATCGAGGACCGGCTCCTGGAACTCGCCAACGAGAAGCGGGACCGCATCCGGCTCGTACCGGCCAGGTTCGACGCGGCGCAGCAGCAGGACGGGCTCGCCGGCCGGCACGTACTGGCGATCTGCGACGGCGGCCGCTCGCGCACCCGGGAGCACTTCGCCGCCCGGTTCGGCAAGGCCGACGAGTCGATCTACTCCCTGGACGGCCGCCATCTCCAGGACGTCGTCCTCGGCCTGCGGGTGAAGTCCGGCCTGAGCGACCCCATGGCGGTGCTGCTGACGGTCGCCCAGAACCGCTTCCTCCTCAACTCGCTGCGCGGCGAGGGGTTCCTCAACATGCGGCTGACCGACGCGGAGGCCGCCGAGGTCATCGGCCTCGACCCGGTCCGCCGCGTCTTCGAGGAGTGCATCGCCTCCCGGCCGTGCCTGATGGACCGCGACCAGTACGGCGACTTCCAGTGCTCGACGCACGGCACGCTCTTCCTGCCCGCGCTGGTGAAGGGGTCGCCGCTGTGGCGGCGGGTGCGCGAGGGGCTGCTCCTGTTCGGCGTCGAGTCCGACGACCTGACGGCGGTGACCAGTTTCCGCCTCGACATGGTGCAACGGCCCCGTTTCTCAGCCGAGTTGCTGCCGCCCACCGCGAACTCGCCGGGCACCTACGGCTTCCTGCTCGGCGACGCCGCCAACGCGATCCACTTCTGGCCGGGCCGCGGTCTCAACAGCGGTCTGGCGTCCGCGATCTCGCTGGCCCGCTCGCTCAACAGCGTCTGGAACGGCAGGCCGTTCCGTGACGCGGACTTCCTGCGGCACGAGGCGGCCATGTCGATGCTCCAGTACCGGCACAAGAGCCGGGCGTGGAAGGCGATGGTCACCACCGACGACCGGGGCGTCACCTGGGCCATCAAGGACATCATCGGCCACGGCATCGACGGCATCCCCGAGGAGCCCGACCGCGCGGCGGACACCCGCACCCTGCTGGAGCGCATGGGGGCCATCCGTGCCCGCCTCGCCCGCCGGCTGCCCGGCATGCCGGACGACGGGGCGATCCTGGAGCGGCTCGGCACGCTGGAGCCCGCCACCCTGCGGATGCTCGTCCTCAGCGGCGCCTGGGACACCCTGACGATGGGCGGCGAGGAGGTCGACATCGACATCTTCTACGGCCAGGACTCCTCCGCGGCCGCGGCCGCCGTCGAGGCGCTGGAGCCCGCCTCCTAGAGTTGACTCTGTCAAAACTGGGAGGTTATGTTCGAGGTGCGCCGAGGGGAAGGTCCCCGTCGGCACACGTACTCACCAGGAAGCGCCATGCACTGTTACGACTGCGCCCAGGACGGGCGGACCGACACCACCGGGATCGGCGCCTGCACGCGCTGCGGCCTCTTCACCTGCGCGGATCACTCGCGGATCGTCCGGGCGGCCGTCCAGCGGCCGATCGGTGTGATCCCCATGACCAGTCCCGTGCCGGCGCGGCGGCTGGTCTGCGGCTCCTGCACCACGGCGGAGGCCTCCTAGACCGACTCGGTCGACTCCGGGTTGTATCGTGACCGGGAGCGGGCAGTCCGTGTTCCGTAGGAGAACGACATGACCACCGAGCAGTTCACGGGCGACCTGCTCAAGCGCAAGGGTCTGCGCAGCACGGCCCAGCGCCGGGCGGTACTGGCCGCCCTCCAGGGCCACCCGCACTCCACCGCGGCGGATCTCGAGACGCGCATCGGCGCGGGCGGGGCCACGGCGGGCGGACTCTCCCGGCAGGGCCTCTACAACGTGCTGGACGACCTGGCCGAGGCGGGTCTCGTCCGCTGCATCGAGCCCGCCGGTTCCCCCGCCCGCTACGAACTGCGGGTCGGCGACAACCACCACCACCTCGTCTGCCGCCGCTGCGGCCTCATCGAGGACGTCGACTGCAGCGTCGGCGCGGCGCCGTGCCTCACCCCCGGCGAGGACAGGGGCTTCGCCGTCGACGAGGCCGAGATCACCTGGTGGGGCCTGTGCTCGGGCTGCCAGGAGGCCGCCGCGCGGCAGTGAGACCGCGCGCCGCGCGGCCTGAACACCGACGAGCAACGGCCGGGCGCCCGGGAACGGGCGCCCGGCCGTCGTGCTGCCGTGCCCCGGCGTGCCCCGGCGTGCCGCGCGCCGACGGGCCGCATGCCGTTACCGATCCGTTTCGCGAGGTTAATTTCCGCGTCCGAAGGGTTGGCGGGAAGTCGTCCCCTGGTTATCGTTCACGCACTTCACTCAATCGTTCCGCTGAACGAATAGCGAGAGAGACGGTCGGTCCATGCCCGACATCCACCTCCCAGGGCGCCGCTCGGTGCTCGCCCTGGGCGCGGCCGGCGCGGCCTCCCTCGGCGCGTCCTGGCTGCTCACCGGCTGTACGGGGGCAGCCGCCGCCCCCGACCTGACCGCAGCCGCCCTCAAGGGGGAGCCCGACCCCGGCGGCACCCTGCGCATCGCCCGGCCCCCGGCCTCCGACGCCGAGACCCTCGACCCGGCGAGCTCCCTGTCGGCCTACGAGTACCTCGGCGCCCTCTACAACCGGCTGGTCCGCGTCGGCACGGACGGCGAACTCGCGCCCGACCTCGCCGAGTCCTGGGAGTCCGACGCCAAGGCCCGCACCTGGACCTTCCGGCTCCGCAAGGGCGTCACCTTCCACGACGGACGCGCCTTCACCGCCGCCGACGCCGCCTACACCCTGCGGCACATCCTCGACAAGGCCACCGCCTCACCCCAGGCCGCCGTCCTCGCCCCGCTCGTCGACCCGGGCACCCTGCGGACCCCGGACGCCCACACCCTCGTCGTCCCGCTCAAGACCCCGAACGCCGAGTTCCCGAGCCTGCTGACGCACTACAACTGCTACGTCATCCCCGACGGCAGCGCGAAGGGCATCGGCCGCACCGGCATCGGCACCGGCCCCTTCCGGCTGGAGTCCTTCGCCCCGGCGGGCCCCGGCCGGGTCACCGCGAACAAGGACCACTGGGCCGGCCGCCCGGTCCTGGACGCCGTCGCCTTCTACTCGGTCGCCGACATGTCCGCCCGGTCCAACGCCCTGCTCGCCGGCCAGGTGGACCTGCTCTCCCAGACCAACCTCGACTTCGCCACCGCCCGGGTGGTCGCCGCCTCCGACCGCGCCACCGTCGCCCGGGTGAAGGACGCGCAGTGGTACGTGCTGCCGATGCTCACCACCGAGAAGCCCTTCACCGACGTCCGCGTCCGGCAGGCCATGAAGCTCGCCTACGACCCCGAGCACGTCGTGAAGGTGGCGCTCCAGGGCGCGGGCACCGCCGGCTGGGACAACCCGGTACCGCCGAGCGACCCCGCCCGCATCTCCGCCCACCCCGCGCACGATCCCGACCAGGCCCGCCACCTCCTCAAGCAGGCCGGGCACGAGGGACTGAGCGTCGACCTCTACACCTCGTCGTACGACCCCCTGTTCACGCCGATGGCGCTCGCCTACCAGGACTCCGCCAAGCGGGCCGGCATCCGGATCAGGGTGAAGACGGCCGCCGCGGACTCGTACTACACGCAGATCTGGATGAAGAAGCCGCTCATGGCCACCTACTGGTTCACCGGGCGGCCCGTCGACCAGCTCTTCACCCAGATCTTCCGCGGCGGCTCCTCCTACAACGAGACCGCCTGGTCCGACAAGGAGTTCGACGCCGTCCTGGACCGGGCCCGCGCCGAGACCGACGACGCGCTGCGCCGTGAACTGTACGGCGAGGCGCAGACGCTGGTGATCGAACGGGGCGGGGCGATGACCCCGATGTTCGCCGACCGGCTCGTCGGCATCTCCCGCAAGGTCCGCGGCTACGCCGAGCACGGCTTCGAGTTCGACTACCTCAACATCGGCGTGAAGGGGGCCTGAGCATGCTGTCGTTCACCCTGCGCCGGCTGGCCTCGGCCGTCGGCACCCTGTTCCTCTCCTCCGTCCTCGTCTTCCTCGCCGTCCAGGCCCTCCCCGGTGACGTGGCCACCCAGATCCTCGGCAAGGACGCCACCCCCGACGCCGTGGCCGCCCTGCGCGGACAGCTCGGTCTCGACCGGCCCGCCTGGGAACGCTACGTCGACTGGATCAGGGGCGCCCTGCACGGCGACTTCGGCACCTCCCTCGTCTCCGGCAAGGGCGTCGGCGGCCAGGCCGCCCTGTACCTCGGCAACTCGGCGCTCATCGCCCTCGTCACCGTCCTGTTCGCGGTGACCGGGTCGATCGTCCTCGGCGTCCTCGCCGGCCTGTACCGGGACCGCTGGCCCGACCACCTCATCTCCACCGTCAGCCTCGTCGGCATGAGCGTCCCCGAGTTCGTGGTCGCCACCGTCCTGGTCCTGTGCTTCTCGGTCGCGCTGCCCTGGTTCCCCGCGGTCGTCCTGTACGGCCCCGAGGCGAGCGCCGGACAGCTCCTGCCCGCCGTCTGGCTGCCCGCGCTCGCGCTCGCCGTGGTGATGGCCGCCTACATCGTGCGGATGACCCGTACCTCCGTCATCGACGTGATGGCCGGCGAGTACGTCACCACCGCCCGCCTCAAGGGCCTGTCCACCTGGCGGATCGTCACCCGGCACGCGCTGCCCAGCGCCCTGCTGCCCACCCTGCACGTGATCGCCCTCAACGTCGCCTGGCTCGCGGGCGGGGTCGCGGTCGTCGAGAACGTCTTCAACTACCCCGGCATCGGAAAGCTGATGCTCTCCTCCGTACAGAACCGCGACCTGCCCGTCATCCAGGCCATCGCCCTCATCAGCGCCGTGATCTACGTCGTCTGCAACCTCGCCGCCGACCTCGGCGCCATGGCCCTCAACCCCAGGCTCCGCACCCGAGGGAGGACCCGGTGACCGCACTCGACACCACCCCGGCCACCACACCCGCCGCCCCTGCGGCCCCGCACGCCGCCGTCCGCGCCTGGCGCGGCCTGCGCTCGTCCCGCACCGCCCTGGTGGGCCTCGCCGTCGTCGCCGTCCACGTCCTCGTGGCACTGCTCGCCCCGCTGCTCACCTCCTACGACCCCATCGCCAACGACGCCTCGCACGCCCTGCTCGGCCCGAGCTGGGAGCACTGGGCCGGCACCGACCAGTACGGCCGCGACGTCCTCGCCCGGGTGCTGTACGGCGGCCGGTACGGGCTCGGCGTCTCCGTCGCCGCCACCCTGGTCACCGTCGCGCTCGGCACGGTCGTCGGCTGCGCCGCCGCCCTGCGCGGCGGCCTGTTCGACGACCTGCTCGGCCGGGTGCTCGACGCGATCCTGTCCGTGCCGTCGATCCTCGCCCTGCTCGTCATCGTCACCGCCCTCGGCACCGGACCCGCGGTGATCGTCCTCGCCATCGCCGTCGTCTACGTCCCGCAGGTCGTCCGCGTGGTGCGCGGCGCGGCCCTGGCCGTCGTCCCCATGGACTACGTCACCGCCGCCCGGGCCCGGGGCGAGAGCACCTGGGCGATCCTGCGCCGCGAGGTGCTGCCGAACATCACCGACGTGGTCTGCGTGGAGTTCGCGAT
This sequence comes from Streptomyces sp. NPDC104367, assembly GCF_055583825.1. Taxonomy (NCBI): domain Bacteria; kingdom Bacillati; phylum Actinomycetota; class Actinomycetes; order Kitasatosporales; family Streptomycetaceae; genus Streptomyces; species Streptomyces sp. NPDC104367. The sequence goes on from NZ_JBVJND010000004.1 coordinate 374,671, forward strand.
GCGCGCCTCCTGGGTGGTGCTGCTGATCTCCTCGCTGTCCTTCCTCGGCTTCGGCGCCGACCCGCCCACCCCGGACTGGGGGCTGATGGTCGCCGAGAACCGCACCGCCATCACCGTCGTCCCGATGGCGAGCCTCGCGCCGATCATCGCCCTGGCCACCCTCGTGGTCGGGCTCAACCTCGCGGCCGACGGCCTCTCCAAGGCGTGGGGCGTGGACCGGATCAGGGAGGGTTCCTGATGACCTCTGTCGTTTCCGTCGACTCCCTCTCCGTCGCCTACCGTTCGGGCGGCCGCGAGGTGCCGGTCGTGCACGAGGTGTCCCTGACGGTCGCTCCCGGCGAGACCCTCGCCCTGGTCGGCGAGTCCGGCAGCGGCAAGTCCACCGTCGCCGCCACCCTGCTGGGCCATCTGCGGCACGGCTCCCGCGTCACCGGCGGCAGCGTCCGCGTGGACGGACAGGACGTGTTCGCCCTGCCCGCAAGGGAGTTGCGGCGGCTGCGCGGCGGGACCGTCGCCATGGTCGGCCAGAACGCCGGACAGGCGCTCACCCCGACCATGCGCATCGGCCGCCAGATCGAGGAGGCGGGCGGCGAGGTGCCGGTCGTCGACCTGCTCGAACAGGTCCGGCTGCCGCGCCCCGCCGAACTCGCCCGCCGCTACCCGCACGAGCTCTCCGGCGGCCAGCAGCAGCGCGTCGCCATCGCCATGGCCGTCGCCGCCCGCCCCAAGGTCCTCGTCCTCGACGAACCCACCACCGGCCTGGACGTCATCACCCAGCGCAGCGTTCTCGACCTGATCGCCGCCCTGCGCGACGAACTCGGCCTGGCCGCCGTCCTGGTCAGCCACGACCTCGGCGTCGTCGCGCACATGGCCGACGAGATCTGTGTCCTGAACACGGGCCGCGTGGTGGAGTCGGCGGCCACCCGCCGGCTGTTCACCGCGCCCCAGGACCCCTACACCAAGCGGCTGTTGGCCAGCGTGCCGCGCCTGGACGACGCCGGACTCGCCGTCGTGGACGAGGCGGGGGAGCGGACGGTCCGCGCCAAGGCCGCCGTCCCCGACGGCGCGCCGGTCGCCGTCGCCGCGAGCGACGTGACCGTCGACTACGGCAGCACCCGCGCCGTGCACGGCGTGTCCTTCGACGTCCGCCGGGGCGAAGTCCTCGCCCTCGTCGGCGAGTCGGGCAGCGGGAAGTCCACCCTGGCCTGGACCCTGGCCGGACTGCGCGCCCCCTCCGGCGGCACCATGACCCACGAGGCCGGCGACCTGGCCCGCCCGGCACCGAGCCGCCCGCTCCCGCTGCGGCGCCGGGTCCAGCTGGTCTTCCAGAACGCCGACACCTCCCTCAACCCCCGCCGCTCCGTCGGTGACGCGGTCCGCCGCCCGCTGCGCTTCTTCGGCACCGCGACCGGCCGCACCGAGGCCGCCGAACAGGCCCGCCGGCTCATCGCCGACGTGCACCTCGACCCGGCCCTCGCCGACCGGCTGCCCGCCCAGCTCTCCGGCGGCCAGCGCCAGCGCATCGGCATCGCACGGGCGCTGGCCGGCGGACCGGACGTCCTGATCGCCGACGAGATCACCACCGCGCTGGACGTCTCCGTCCAGGCCGAGGTGCTCCGGCTCCTGGACGACCTGTGCCGGGAACGCGACCTGGCCTGCCTGTTCATCAGCCACGACCTCGCCGTGGTGCGCGGCATCGCCGACCGCGTCGTCGTCCTGCGGCACGGCGTCGTGGTCGAGGAAGGGCCCACCGAGGCCGTCTTCGGCACGCCCGGCCACCCCTACACCCGCCGGCTGATGGCCGCCGCCCTCGAACCCGACCCCGACGCACCGTCCCGCACCGACGACACCCCCGACTGGGCGGACGCGACCGACGCGGACGCCCTGTGGACCGACCTCGGCGACGGCCACCGCGTGCGCCGCTGGACGCCCCTCAACACCCCCGTGGCCGAAGGAGTCTCGTGAAGCACCGCGACCAGTTCGAGCGCCAGGTCGTCCACGAGGACGTCTGGATCCCGACCCGGGACGGCAGCACCCGGCTGCACGCGCGGATCTGGCGGCCCGTGGACGCCGAGGCCGATCCCGTACCCGCGCTGCTCGAATACCTCCCCTACCGCAAGAGCGACTGGACCGCGCCCCGGGACGCCCAGCGCCACCCCTGGTACGCCGGACACGGCTACGCCTCCGTCCGCGTCGACATCCGCGGCCACGGCGACAGCGAGGGCACCCCCGGCGACGAGTACGACGCCCAGGAGCTCGCCGACGGCGTCGACGTCGTCAACTGGCTCGCCGCACAGCCCTGGTGCACCGGCAAGGTCGGCATGTTCGGCATCTCCTGGGGCGGCTTCAACTCCCTCCAGATCGCCGCCCTCGCCCCCGAACCGCTCAAGGCCGTCGTCACCGTCTGCTCCACCGACGACCGCTACGACAACGACGTCCACTACACCGGCGGCGCCGTCCTCGGCATCGACATGCTCGCCTGGGCCGGCACCATGCTGGCCTTCGCCTCCCGGCCGCCGGACCCGGCGAGCGTCGGCGCCGACCGCTGGCTGCCCATGTGGCGCGAGCGCCTCGGCTCCCTCGAACCCTTCCTGCACACCTGGCTCGACCACCAGGAGCGCGACGCCTACTGGAAGCACGGCAGCGTCTGCGAGGACTACGGCGCGATCGACGCCGCCGTCCTCGCGGTCGGCGGCTGGCACGACCCGTACCGCGACACCGTGCTCCGCCTCGTCGAGCACCTCCCCGCCGACCGCGTGCGCGGCCTGATCGGCCCCTGGTCCCACCAGTACCCCGACCGGGGGCTGCCGCCCGGCCCGGCCATCGGCTTCCTCCAGGAGACCCTGCGCTGGTGGGACCAGCACCTCAAGGGCGCCGACACCGGGGTGATGCGCGAACCGCTGCTGCGCGCCTGGATCAACGACCCGGTACCGCCCGCCACTTCGTACGACGTGATGCCCGGCCGCTGGGTGGGCGACGACAACTGGCCCTCCCCGAAGGTGACCTGGAGCGAGCGCACCCTCGCACCCGGCGCCGACGCCCCGGTCCTGGTCCGCTCCCCGCTCCACACCGGCCTCGACGCCGGCCGCTTCTTCCCCTTCGGCAACGCGAGCGACCTGCCGCCCGACCAGCGCGAGGAGGACGGCCGTTCGGTCTGCTTCGACTCCGCACCCCTCGCCGAACGCGTAGAGATCCTCGGCCGGCCCCGCGTCCGGCTGCGCCTGGACAGCGCGACCCCGCGCGCCAACGTGATCGTCCGGGTGTGCGACGTCGCTCCCGACGGCTCCTCGACGCTGGTCACCCGGGGCGTCCTCAACCTGCTGAGCCGGCACGGCCGGGACCGCGCGGTGGAGTGGACCCCGGGGACGTACGAGGACGTCGAGGTCGAACTCACCGGCATCGGCTACGCCTTCCCGCCCGGCCACCGCGTCCGGGTCGCCGTCTCCGACAGCTACTGGCCGTGGGTGTGGCCGCACGGCGAGCGCGGGGAACTGCGGGTCGTCCCCGCCGACAGCGCCCTGCTCCTGCCCGTGCGGGCGGCCGGAGAGGAACCGCCGATCGCCTTCGAGGAGCCGGAACAGGCGCCACCGCTCCCGGTGACCTACGACCGGCCCGCCGAGCCCCGCCCCGAACGGCTGATCACGCACGACGTGGCGGCGGGGGAGTGGACCCTGGAGGTCGATCCCAACTACGGGGGCTCGCGGACCTACCCGGACGGGCTCCGCTACGAGGAGAGCGCCCGGGAGACGTACCGTGTCCGCGGTGACGACCCGCTCTCCGCGAGCGCCGTGTCCGAGTGGCGCATCCGGCTGCGGCGCGGCGACGGGTACGACGCTGAGATCATGGCGCGTACGGAGCTGCGCGCCTCGGCGGCGGACTTCGTCATGGACAGCCGTATCGAGGCCCGGGCGAACGGAGAGACAGTGGTCAAGCGGTCCTGGCACCACACCAGCGCGAGGACGTCGGGATGACCGCCGCCAAGCCGCAGCGCTCCGCGAAGACCCCGCGCCGAGCCGTCCCCGCCGCCGACCGCACCCGCCAGCCCACCGAGGTCCGCCGCCGGCTGATCGTCGAGGCGGCCGTCCCGCTGATCGCGGAGCGCGGCTACGCCTCGGTGGGCGTCCGGGACGTGGCCGCCGCGGCCGGTGTCTCGGTCGGCACGGTCACCTACCACTTCGGCAGCGTGCAGGAGATCCTGTCCGAGGCGATGGTGCTGCACATCGAGCGGTACTACGCGGAGCTCAGCGAGGCGGCGCAGCGGGCCGGCAGCGGCGCCGAGGCGCTGCGGCTGCTCGTCGACGCCCTCTTCACCGAGGACACCGACCGGCACTGGCGGATGTGGTTCGACTACTGGAACGCCGGTGACCCGGCGACCGACGAGACCTTCGCCCGCGGCCAGGCGGAGCGTTACACGGCCTGGTACCGGCAGATCCGCGAGCTGGCCGAACGGGGCGTCGCGGACGGGGAGTTCGACGGCGAGGACCTCGACGGCTTCACCGTCCGGTTCGCCGCCCTCGCCGACGGACTCGCGCTCCAGCGGCTGCGCCAGTCACCGCCGCTGAGCACGCAGGACGCCCGCCGGCACCTCAACCGGCTGGTGGAGAACGAACTCGCGGTCCGCCCCGACCGCGACTGACCCCGACGGCCGCGTGGGACAGCCCTGTTCAGGGCCGTCCCACGAGGCCCTCCGTCCGGGCGCGACCGCGGGCGGAGCCCGCTGGTGTTCTCCGAGGGCGCGGCGCCGTCCGGTGGTCAGCGGCCCGGGCGCGGCCTCGTCGCGTGGACCCGCATGCGGGACGCGCCCGCCGGCCACACCACCCGCACCGGACGGCCTCGGGTCAGGGCGAAGGCCACCAGGTGGGCGGTGGCGTCACGGCCGTCGGAGGGCGAGCCGTCCCACACGGCGACCACCTCCCGGCACGCGGAGACGATGCCCTCGTCCACACCGACGCAGGCGTCGCGGTCACCGGGGTCGTACACCCGCAGCCGCACCTGCCCGGCGAGCAGCAGCAGCTCCCCGACCGGCACCCGGTCCCGCTCCGGCAGGGCCGGTGCCGCGCACCCGGTGGGGACCACCAGGACCAGTTCCCGGCCCGCCCGGCGCGCCGCCCGCCCGAAGGCGACCGCCGAGCCGCCGCGGGCCCGCACCAGCACCGGTTCCCCGGCCGCCGCGCGCCCCAGCCCCGCCACCAGCGCGTCCTCCAGGAGGCCGAGGGTCTGCGAGGTCACGTCGACATGGCCCACCAGCGCGATCACCGGTCACCCGCCCCTTCCCGACCCGGCCCCGCCGCCGGCGGCCGTCCCGCGCGGGGGACGGTGCCCGCCCAGCCGATCGCCATGGCGAGCAGCGCCGACACCACCACGGCGGGAACCGCGACCGCCGCCCACGCCACCCGGTCCGCGGGAGCGGCGTACGCCACCAGCAGCGCGGCGACCGCCGCCACCGCCAGACCGACGCCGAGGAGGGCGGCGAAGACGACCCGCGTGCGCCGCCCGCCCGCCCCGGGCGCCGCCTGCCGCAGCTCCGCCCAGTCCCGCAGCAGCTCCCGGACCTCGCGCCGGCGCTGCACGGCCGCCCGCGTCCACAGCCCGGCCGTGACCAGTGCCCCCGCACCGGCCACGCAGCCCGGCGGCCACCAGGCCTCCGCCGCCACCAGCAGCACCGCGACCGAGGCGACCGTGCCCCAGCCGCTCAGACACGCGGCCGCCGAACTGCGCCGGGAGTCCGGCCGGTCGGCTCCCGCGCGGACCTCGGTGAACGCCGGCAGGTACCAGACGCAGCCGGAGGCGGTAGCCAGCGCGGTGCCCAGCGCCATGACGGGATGTCCCACGGCTCAGCCCGCCGTCTCGGCCGCGGCGATCTCCGGGTGGTGCAGGTCGAACGCCGGGGACTCGGAGCGGATGCGCGGCAGCGAGGTGAAGTTGTGGCGCGGCGGCGGGCAGGAGGTCGCCCACTCCAGCGAACGGCCGTAGCCCCAGGGGTCGTCCACCTCGACCCTCCGGCCGTACTTCGCGGTCTTCCAGACGTTGTAGAAGAACGGCAGGATCGACAGGCCGAGCAGGAACGAGCCGATCGTGGACAGGGTGTTGAGGGCGGTGAAGCCGTCGGCGGCCAGGTAGTCGGCGTAGCGGCGGGGCATGCCCTCCGCGCCGAGCCAGTGCTGGACCAGGAACGTGGTGTGGAAGCCGACCGTGAGCGTCCAGAAGGTGATCTTGCCGAGCCGCTCGTCGAGCATCTTCCCGGTCATCTTCGGCCACCAGAAGTGGAACCCGGCGAACATCGCGTACACCACCGTGCCGAACACCGTGTAGTGGAAGTGGGCGACGACGAAGTACGAGTCGGAGATGTGGAAGTCCATCGGGGGCGAGGCCAGGATGACCCCGGTCAGCCCGCCGAAGACGAACGTGATCAGGAAGCCCGTGGTCCACAGCATCGGCGTCTCGAAGGAGAGCGAGCCCTTCCACATCGTGCCGATCCAGTTGAAGAACTTCACCCCCGTCGGGACCGCGATCAGGAACGTCATGAAGGAGAAGAAGGGGAGCAGGACCCCACCCGTCACGTACATGTGGTGCGCCCACACCGTCACCGACAGACCGGCGATGGCGATCGTCGCCGCGACCAGGCCCATGTAGCCGAACATCGGCTTGCGGGCGAAGACGGGGACGACCTCGGAGACGATCCCGAAGAACGGCAGCGCCAGGATGTAGACCTCGGGATGGCCGAAGAACCAGAACAGGTGCTGCCAGAGCAGCGCGCCGCCGTTGGCCGCGTCGAAGACGTGACTGCCGAACTTGCGGTCGCACTCCAGCGCGAACAGGGCCGCCGCCAGCACCGGGAAGACGATCAGGATCAGTACGGCGGTCAGCAGCACGTTCCAGGTGAAGATCGGCATCCGGAACATCGTCAGACCGGGCGCGCGCATGCAGACGATGGTGGTGATGAAGTTGACCGCGCCCAGGATCGAGCCGAAGCCGGAGAGCGCGACGCCCATGATCCACAGGTCGGCGCCCAGCCCCGGCGAGTGCACCGCGTCGGACAGCGGAGCGTACAGGAACCAGCCGAAGTCGGCGGCCCCGCCCGGGGTGAGGAAGCCGAACGCGGCGATCGACGAGCCGAACAGGAAGAGCCAGTAGGCGAGCATGTTCAGGCGGGGGAACGCGACGTCCGGGGCGCCGATCTGGAGCGGCATGATCCAGTTGGCGAAGCCGGTGAACAACGGCATCGCGAACATCAGCAGCATGATCGAGCCGTGCATCGTGAACGCCTGGTTGAACTGCTCGTTCGACATGATCTGCAGCCCGGGCCGGGCCAGTTCGGCGCGCATCAGCAGCGCCAGCACCCCGCCCACGATGAAGAACGCGAACGCCGTGACCAGGTACATCGTCCCGATCATCTTGTGGTCGGTGGTCGTCAGCCAGCGCACCCACGCGGGCCGCCGGTCCGCGCCGCCGCCCGTCCCCTCCTCGGCGACGGGCCGTATCAGCCCCTCGTCCGCACGCTTCACCTGGTCCACCTGCGCCTCGTCCATCGGACGGCGTCCTCCCGATCCGCTCGTGTCGTACCCGGGCCGGGAAGCGCCGCGTGGGCGGCCGAAGCCGCGGCGCCTCCCGGCCGCCGCCACATGATCGTCGGCAGGCACCCCCCACCCGATAGGGGCGAACGGGCCCCGCCTCGGCCCGGCATGGGGCCGATCGGCCCTGTTCGCGCAGGTGGGCGGGTCAGGACCCGGAGTTGCGGTACCGGCCGCGGAAGGCGGCCGGGGTCTCGCCGGTGCGGGTCCGGAAGAACCGGGTGAAGGCCGTGGCCACCGGGAACCCCAGGCGCTCCCCGACCGCCGCCGTCGCGAGGTCGGTGTGCACCAGCAGCCGCCGGGCCTCCAGCAGCACCCGCTCGTCGACGAAGTGCTTGGCACCGCAGCCGGCCGCGTCCCGGACGGCGCGCGTGAGGGTGCGGACGCTGTAACCGAGCGCGCGGGCGTACTCCTCCACCCGGTGGGAGCGTGCGAAGTCCCGCTCCACCGCTTCCCGGAACCGCTGGAACGCCTCGCTGTCCCCGCCGTCCTCCCCGGGCCCGCCGCGCCCGTGCGCCAGCCGCAGCAGAAGGACGGACAGCAGATGCCGTACGACCTCCATGTGGGCCTCCAGCGGCAGCTCGCCGAGGCGGCCGAACTCGTCCTCCAGCAGGTCCAGCGTGCGCCGCGGTGCCTCGTCCGCGGGGCGCAGCGGGACGGTGCGCGGCGCCGGCCGGTCCACCCGGGCGGCCCGCGCGGTGGCCGCGTCGAGGAGGCCCGGCTGGAAGAGCACCACGCTGCCCCCGGCCGTGGCGAGGCCCGACCGGAACTGGAGGATCTGCCCCGGCCGCACCCACAGCCAGGCCCCCTCCGTCAGCGTGTGGTCGGCGAAGTCGACGGAGCACGACAGCTCACCGGAGCGCACCGCGATCAGATGGTGGAAGGACGGCCGCACCGGCGCGGACAGCCCCCGGCCGTTCTTCAGGGCGCGCGCGTGCAGCGTGCCGAGGGCCAGCACCTCGGCACCCGGCGGCGCTCCCGCGGACGTCCGCAGATGGAGATCGGTGACCTCGACGTGTCCGTTTCTGTTCATGACCTGTCGCCAGCGTACGACCCCCGACGCCCGTACCGCACCTAACGTGGAATGCGACGGGGCCGCCGGACGGAAGCGAGCGGCCCCGGATCCCCCGGACGTCCCGAAGGCCGCCGCGACCGAAACGGTCCGTGCGCGCCCGCCGGGACGACGGCACCCCCCACCACCCAAGGAGCTGAACCTCTTGCGACTCATCGTGGGCATGACCGGGGCGACGGGCGCGGCGCTCGGCGTCCGGCTGCTGCGGAACCTGGCGGAGCTGCCCGAGGTGGAGACCCATCTGGTCCTCACCCGGTGGGCCCGCGCCACGATCGAGCTGGAGACGGGCCTGACCACGGCCGAGGTGAGCGCCCTCGCCGATGTCACGCACCGCCCCGAGGACCAGGGCGCGGCCATCTCCTCGGGCTCGTTCCGCACCGACGGCATGGTGATCGTGCCCTGCTCGATGAAGACCCTCGCGGGCATCAGCGCCGGATACGCCGAGGGCCTCGTCGGACGGGCCGCCGACGTGGTCCTCAAGGAGGGCCGCCGGCTGGTCCTGGTACCGCGCGAGACGCCGCTGAGCGAGATCCACCTGGAGAACATGCTCCGGCTGGCCCGCATGGGAGTGCGGCTGGTCCCGCCCATGCCCGCCTTCTACAACCACCCGCGGTCGGTCGACGACGTCGTGGACCACATCGTCGCCCGCGTCCTCGACCAGTTCGACCTGCCCGCCCCCGCCGCCCGGCGCTGGGAGGGCATGCGCGCGGCCCGCGAACTGCGCCCCGCCGTCTGACCCACCGCCCCACCAAGCCCCCGCAACCACCTAGGACGAATTCCCATGGCACACGACGACCTGCGCTCCTTCCTCGACACCCTGGAGAAGGATGGCCAGCTCCTGCGCATCACCGAGCCGGTCCTGCCCGAACCCGACCTGGCCGCCGCGGCCAACGCCGCCGGCCGCATCGGCGAGGGCGCCCCGGCCCTCTGGTTCGACAACGTCAGGGGCTTCACCGACGCCCGGATCGCGATGAACGTGCACGGCTCCTGGGCCAACCACGCCCTCGCCCTGGGCCTGCCCCGGTCCACCCCGGTCAAGGAGCAGGTGGCGGAGTTCGCCCGGCGCTGGGACGCCTTCCCGGTGCCGCCCGAGCGCCGCGAGGACGCCCCGTGGCGGGCGAACACCCAGGAAGGCGCCGACGTCGACCTGTTCTCGGTGCTGCCCCTGTTCCGCCTCAACGACGGGGACGGCGGCTTCTACCTCGACAAGGCCGCGGTCGTCTCCCGCGACCCCGAGGACCCGGACCACTTCGGCAAGCAGAACGTCGGCACCTACCGCCTCCAGGTCATCGCCCGCGACCGGCTCGCCGTCCAGCCGGTCCCCGTGCACGACGTCGCCCTCCACCTGAACAAGGCCGAGCAGTACGACGAGGACCTCCCCATCGCCATCACGCTCGGCAACGACCCCGTGATCACGATCGTCGCCGGCATGCCGATGGGGTACGACCAGAGCGAGTACGAGATGGCCGGCGCCCTGCGCGGCGCCCCCGCCCCGATCGCCACCGCCCCGCTCACCGGCTTCGACGTCCCCTGGGGCTCCGAGGTCGTCGTCGAGGGCGTGATCGAGGGACGCAAGCGCCAACTGGAGGGCCCCTTCGGCGAGTTCACCGGCAACTACTCCGGCGGGCGCCGGATGCCGGTGGTGCGCGTCGACCGGGTGTCGTACCGTACCGACCCCGTCTTCGAGTCCCTCTACCTCGGCATGCCCTGGACCGAGTGCGACTACCTCGTCGGCCCCAACACCTGCGTCCCCCTGCTCAAGCAGCTGCGCGCGGAGTTCCCCGAGGTCCAGGCCGTCAACGCGATGTACACCCACGGTCTGCTGGCCATCGTGTCGACCAGGAAGCGGTACGGCGGCTTCGCCAAGGCGGTGGCGATGCGGGCCATGACCACCCCGCACGGACTCGGCTACATCACCACGGTCATCGTCGTCGACGAGGACGTCGACCCCTTCGACCTGCCCCAGGTCATGTGGGCGGTGTCCTCGAAGGTCAACCCGTCCGGCGACGTGGTGGTCCTGCCCAACCTCCCGGTCGTGGAACTCGCGCCCGCCGCCCAGCCCGCCGGTATCACCAGCAAGATGATCATCGACGCCACCACCCCGGTCGCCCCCGACGCACGCGGCAACTTCTCCACCCCGGTGAAGGACCTGCCCGAGACGGCCGACTGGACCGTGCGGCTGCGCCGGCTGCTCTCCGAAGCCCGCGCCTGACCGCCCCCGCGGCCGTCGTCGGCCCGGACGCCCCGTCCGCCCCGTCCGCCCCCGTTATGTTCTTCGCGGTCCTGCAAGAGGGCCGCTGGCCTCCGGGCCCGGCATGACTGTTCCCCCCTGTCGAACGGATGACCTGGGGGTGG